>JBGTJT010000410.1:0-6111 GCA_041744995.1 Pirellulales bacterium
TGTCGCCGGGCGTTAAGAGGAGCACGGCCCAGCAGGCGACCGCCATCACGGTACTAGCCGCCACGGCCCGTGCGGCGGTTGCGGCTAAGCCTCGCCAGTTCAGGGCATGCAGTCTCGACATCACCGCGAGCAAGATTAGCAACTGCACGACCGCGGCAATGACCGTTGCGGCGGCCAGACCGACTTCGGCCAGCGACCAGACCAGCAGTAGATTGAGCGCCAGGTTGACCGCCACCGCCACGCTGCCGGCGACCAACGGCGTGCGTCGATCACCGACGGCGTAGAATCCGCGAATTACGACCGGCAAGGCGCACAACGCCCACACGCCGCCGCCGAAGGTGGCGATCAAGGCGGCCGTCCGTTGCGAATCTTCAGCTGTGAAGACGCCCCGCTGGAAGATTAACTCGGTAATCGGCAGGCTCAGCAGCATCAGTCCCACGCTGGCGGGAACGGCCAGGAAGACGACCAACTGCAAGCCGAGCGAGAGATCGGGGCCGATGCGATGCAGTTCCCCGCGGCCGGCGTGCCGAGCCAGCAGGGGAAAAAAGACCGTCGCCACGGCGACGCCGAGCATGCCCAGCGGAAACTGATACAACCGTGAGGCGTAGTACAGCGCCGCGGCGGCGCCCTGTTCCATGGGGTACGTCGTTCCGCCAAGCCAGCCAATGGGGCCGCTGCCGGCCAGCGCCCAGGCGATCATGCTGTCGAGCAGCGTATTGATCTGCTCGATGGCCAGGCCGAACATCATCGGCAGCATATTGCGCACAATCCGCCCCAATCCTTCCCTCGCCCCCGACCAATCGAACTGAAAGCGAAAGCCCAGCCGCCACAGGCTCGGCACTTGCAGCAGCAGTTGCAAGGCACCCCCGATGAGCACGCAAAAAGCCAAGATGTAGGCCTGGGTCGCCTGGTCGTCGGAAAATCGCGGCGCCACCAGCCACGCTCCGGCCAGCCAGACGAGGTTGAGCACCGTCGGCACAATCGCGGGCAGAGCGAAGCGGCCCAAGGCGTGCAGCGTGGCCGACAGTTGGGCCGTGACGCAGATGCAGAGTACATACGGCAGCATGACGGCGGTCAGTCCGAGCAGCAGCCGCAAGTCTTCGTCGCCGCTAAAGACGAGGGACGCCAGCCACAGCAGTAATTCGCCGGCGGCAACCAGCATCAGCATCAACCCGCTGAGCACCGCCAGCACGACCGAGGCGAGCCGCCAGGCGGCGGCCCGATCCTGTTCCCATTGAGCGGAGAAGATCGGCAGGTAGCTGGCGGCCAGGGCACCCTCGCCGAATAGCCGGCGAAAGAGATTGGGGATACGAAAGGCCACGACGAATGCATCGGCCGCCGCGCCGCCGCCGGCCCCCAACAGCGCGGCGGTTGCCATGTCGCGAAGCATGCCCAGCACACGGGAGAGCAGCGTCCACAGCCCGGTAATACGGACGCCGGCCAACAGTTTGCGATGATCGTCGGCGGACATAGGCGGTTGAGGGATCGGGCTTCTGGGGCGGCGGCCGGAGCAGGGTGTGACCATAGCGGACCATTCAAACCCGCCGGCGGCGATTTTGCAACGCCACATTCGGGGGCCGAATTTTCTTCGCTTCGCACGAACAGGACTATAGGCAAATCGGCGAAACCTTGCGAAAATCAGAGTTGTAGCCGAATCGCCCAAATTCGCCTTGCGGCGGATGCTCCTGACCGGGGTGGTCGCGAATTCGGCAATGGCAAGCAATTCAACAACCGATCCACCCGAGACCCACCCACCTGTCATGGCAGATTACAGCAAGCATCAGCAAAAGGTCATCAAGAACTACTACGACAACCGCGACGCCAAGGCGTTGCAGCGACTCAGCGAGTTGGTGACCGAACTGTACTTGTCCGAAGGCAAGCAGCGCGAACAGCAGTGGAAGTACATCATTGCAGCGCTGGAGAAACTCGACATCAAGCAGCAGCGGATCGATCATCTCCGCGAGCAAGACGACCCCACGCTGTTGGCGAAGCTGGTCGAGGAATTGATGGCGAAGTGATGGATTGCCCGTATTCGCGTTAAGGGTGACCGCTCGTGTCGTACTGGTCGTTTCATACCGCCGGCGAGATTGTGTTCGGTCGCGGGGTGATTCGGCGATTGGGCCGGCAGGCGGCGGAGCGGGGTCTGCGGCGGCTGTTCATCGTCACCGATCGCCAACTGGAAGCGGCCGGCGCCTTGGAACGGACCACGGAGTCGCTGGACGCCGCAAACATCGAGTGGCAAGCCTTTACGGGCGGCGAGGCGGAGCCTTCCATCGAGGCGGCCAACGATTGCCGCCGGCTGGCGGCCAGTTTCTCGCCGGACGGCGTGTTGGGACTCGGCGGCGGCAGCAACATGGATCTGGCCAAGATCGTCTCCACGCTGCTGGCTCACGGCGGCGATCCGCCCGACTACTTTGGTCCCAATCGCGTGCCCGGCCCGGTGCTGCCGATCATCTGCGTGCCGACGACCGCGGGGACCGGCAGCGAGGTCTCTCACTCCGGCGTGCTGACCGATTGCCTCAACGCGGTGAAGGTGAGTACGCTCAGCAACTACCTGCGCCCCGCGCTGGCGATCGTCGACCCCGAGTTGACGCTCACCTGCCCCCGGCGGGTCACGGCGGAGAGCGGCATCGACGCCTTGGTGCATGCGATCGAAGCGTACACCAACCGCGGCAACGCCGAGTTGGACTACTCAATCGACGATCCGGCGAGGCCGACCTACTTCGGCGCGCAACCGCTTACCGACACCTTGGCGGAACAGGCGATTCGTCTGATCGGGCGCCACTTGCGGATTGCCGTCGAGTCGCCGCGGGAGTATCCCGCCCGGGAAGGCATGGCACTGGCCGCGACGCTGGCCGGCATGGCGTTCTCCAATGCCGGCGTGGCGCTGGTTCATGCCTTGGAGTATCCCGTTGGCGGGGCGACCGGTTGCGGCCATGGCGCCGGCAACGGCCTGCTGCTGCCGCACGTGATGCGGTTCAATCTGCCCAATCGACTGGCGAGGTTCGCCCGCATCGCCAAGTGGCTGGGAGTCGACACGCGGCGGATGACGGAGCTACAGGCCGCCGAAGCAGCCGTTGAGGCGGTGGAGTCGCTGAATCAACAGATTGGCGTGCCGAGACAACTCCGCGAACTCGGCGCCGAACGTGAGCAATTACCCGACTTTGCGGCAGCCACGTTCGAGATCAAGCGCCTGCTGGCGATCAACCCCCGCGAGGCAACCGAGCAGGATCTGCTGGAGATTCTCAAAGCGGCGTTCTAAAGAGATTTAGTGATTGTTGCTTCAGATGGATCGCCGTTGCGTTCGATACCAATAGAAGATGCGCGCGGGCGGCGTGCCGGATTGGTCCCCTCAACCGGGTGCGATGGATGGAGACTTCACTGCATCGGGCGTTGAAGGATCACTACGCCTCGCGCGGCGACGGCGCAGCTCAGGTGGAAGTTGCCTTGGGCGAGTATCGGATCGACGTAGTGGCCGACGACCTGCTGGTCGAAGTGCAGCACGGCTCCCTCGCGGCGATTCGCGATAAGGTGCGCGTGCTGCTGAAGCAGCACCGGGTGTTGGTCGTCAAGCCGATCGTGGCCGAGAAGCTGCTGGTGCGCTTCGATCGGCAAGGGGGCCGCGTGGTGAGCCGCCGCCGCAGTCCCAAACGCGGGACGGTGCTGTCGCTATTCGACGAGTTGGTTTATTTCACCAAGGTCTTTCCCCACCCTCGCCTGCAGTTGGAAGTACCGCTGGTATCGATCGAGGAATGGCGTTACCCGGGGCACGGCCGCCGCCGTCGCCGCCGGGAGAACGACTTTCAGATCGACGATCAGAAACTCGTCGCCGTCCACGAGACGCACCCGTTTCATACCGCGGGCGATCTACTGCGATTATTGCCGCGCAAGCTGCCGGCGGAATTTCACACCGGCGACTTGGCCCAGGCGATGGGAATCGACCGCTGGATCGCCCAACGGATCGCGTATTGCTTGAGAGAGACCGGAGCGGTCCGGCAGGTCGGCAAGCAGGGCAACACGGTGCTGTATCGCCGAGCCGGCAAGTCGCGCCGCGTGGCGTGAGCTTGCGGCCGGCGAGGGCCGTCAACTACACCGCGTCGCGGAAGCTGGCGTTGCTGGCTGGTTCTGGTTCCGGCACGAATTCGTCCCGGTCCAAGGCGGGCCGATTCAGGTCGTCGGTTGGGTCGTCTCCCTCGGAGTCGAGCAGTTCACCCGCGTCGGTCGCTTCCGGCTTCAACACCGGAGGGGGCAGCGGGCTGGCCGGCGAACGGGGGCTGGACGGCACGACCGTGGTCGATTCCGCCGGCATGATCGCCGCGCCGGTGCAAGGGTCGACTGGCACCCGCATCACGACCGTTCGCGGTACGTATTGCGTGTAGTTCACCGGCACCCGCCGAGTAACGGTTCGCGGGACTTGAACGGTGCGTTCTTCGGCCACCATCTTGCAGACCCTCACAGGCGTCTGCTCGACCCGTTCTTCATGCACGATGCGGCAGGTTGTCACCGGGACTTTGCGGACCTGTTCCTCGGCCACCATCTTGCAGACCCGAACCGGCACCAGGCGCTCGACGCGTTCGGTTACTTGGCGGCAAACGGTGTAGGGCACCCGGCGTACTTGCGTTTCCTCGACCATGCGGCAGACGCGAACCGGCACCTTGCGAACGTGCTCTTCGTTCACCACGCGGCATACCGTCCGCGGGACGGTCTCGGTAATAGTCACCGGCTGCATGGTGGTGACCGGAATTTGCTGCTGCACCAGATTCGGCCGCCAGACTTGTACTTGCTGCACTTGGGCCGGACCGGCCTGCGGCGCCCAAACGAAACCGGGCCGCTGATAGCGAACGAGCCCGGTGGCCGGATCGACCGCCGATCCGGACGGCATCCACTGCAGGCTGTGCCGCGCCGGGCTTTGCTGCACCACGGTCTGCGTCTCGTAACACCCCTGATCGACGACTTGCGTTCTCATCACCGTCACCGGCTGCAGGCAGGTTCGCTGGACTTGCTCTTGAATGGTTTCCTCGACAGTTCGTTGCACCATGTAGCGTTCTTCGCGTTCATGCTCTTCCCACACCGGCCGTCGAACCACCACGGTTTCCTCGCGCTCGGCGGTCTCGAACACGTTGCGAACGCGATCGTAGCTCTCATCCCGCATTTGCGTTTCCCACACCGGCCGCATCACGGTTACCCGCTCCTCGCGTTCGGATGTTTCATAAACGGGCCGGGCGACGGTGTAGCGGCGCTCGCGGACTTCCTCCACCCAGACCGGCTTATGCACGGTAACGGTTTGCTGTTCGTAAACCGTTTCATTCTCCAGCCGGTAGGCGGTAATTTCTCGCGGTTCATAGATTGTTTTGCAGACGGTGCGGTAGCTCGGCGCGTAGCAAGCAGTAGTGGAGACCGCCGGCGAAAGCACGGTCACGCCATGGACCGCCCCGCTGGCGCAACTGTTGCATCCGGCCTGGGCCGAATCAGCTACGACGGCGCCCAACGCCGCTACGAAAAAGGGAATCACAATGCCAAAACGCGCGGTTGATACGATCATGATCTTCTCACCCCCGGGCTTGCGCCCGAATCGCTTTCCTTTGGTCTGGTTTCGAGCCTCACGGGAGGCCGGTTCCTGGCGTCTTACTTCAATGAAACGGAACACGCGAAAGACCTCTCGCGCAGTCAGTCTAATTGAGTCTGCCGGAGGAAACGCGACTCGGCAAATCATTTTTCTCGACGTAGAACCACGAATCGGCTGCAAGTCATTCATCGGCAAGCACTTATGTTTTTGAAAAAGTTTTGAAGATTTTGCCCGAAAGTGCCGATGATGCTTTTTTGCAACACGACCTAAATCCCGCAGGTTCCTATACTTATCTCCCAGCTTACCTAACCGTCCAGGTTGCGTTTTGGCATCATTAAATGAATCGCTTTCATCTTTTTGCCCCAAAATCTTTTTGCCAGATTCTTCTGCCGTCCACCATGCTTCAGATGGCTGAAGTGTTATCTTTTCTGGGTCTTCACCAGAATCTGTGGGTAGATTGCTGAAGTGGTGAGTTGTTTGAAGGGTTGAAATTGACTGGTGGATTTTTTGAGGCATGGCAGAGCCAAAAGAATGTTGGGAAAGGA
>JBGTJT010000411.1:0-2645 GCA_041744995.1 Pirellulales bacterium
CACGCCAGCGTGCCGCTGGCGGCGGTTCGCGATCGCGGTTTGATCATCTACGAGAACGACTCGCTGCCGCTGCCGGCGTCGGCCGGCGGCCCGTTCCGCTTCTACGTGGAGAACTTCGCCGAGTGCCACTCGCACGACGTCGACGAGTGCGCCAATGTGAAGTTCGTGGACCACATCGAGATCACAGCCGGCCCGGGGCGCGACAACCGCCCCAAGGACGACGCCGAACATGCCAAACTGCATGAGGGGTAGAGGCAATCGTTTAACCCGCAGCCGTAGGCGCAGGCGGCGTCAGGAACGACGATATGGAGAAAGCAGGGCCGCAAGTGACACCAAACAATGTTCCGCAACGCACGTCCGTGTAGCTTACACCGAACTAATGCGGATCAGGCATCCCGATGCGCGCCTGCGCCTACGGCTGCGGGTTAAACGAAACAACAGGAAAGACACCCATGCGATGCATTGCTTCCGTTCTATTCGCCTTCATAACGTTCATGGCTTGGACGTCCCTTCACGCCGAAGAACTCACCGTCGCCGACAAGGCGCTGCGTGAGAAACTTCCGGAGCACACCAAGACCTACCAACTCTGGCCGGACGGGGCGCCCGACGAGGCGAAGGAGATTCCAGCCGAGGAGGTGTCCGGCGGCCGCAACGGCGACGGGATCATGCGGATCGGCAATGTCTCGCGGCCGACGATGCACGTTACGCTGCCCCAGGATGCCCACCAGCCGACCGCCGCGGTCGTGGTCTGTCCCGGCGGAGGTTACAACATCCTGGCCGCCGAGCATGAGGGGACCGAGATTTGCGACGCGCTACTGAGAGACGGCGTCGCCACCATCCTGCTCAAGTATCGCGTGCCCCGCCGCGGCGGCGAACAACAGAAACATCATCATGCCTTGCAGGACGCGCAGCGGGCGGTTTCGCTGGTCCGGGCCAACGCCAAGCAATGGAACATTGATCCCCAGAAAATCGGCATCCTTGGCTTTTCGGCCGGCGGCCACCTCAGCGCCACGCTGACCAACAACCACGCCGAGCGAACCTACGACCAGATCGACGCGGCGGACGAGGCGAGTTGCCGGCCCGACTTCGCGGTGCTGATTTATCCGGCCTATCTGACCGTTTCCAACGACAAGACCGATCTCGATCCGCTGCAGAAGATGGACCAGGCCACGCCCCAGCGAACTTGTCCTACGTTTCTGGCGGTGTACCAGAACGATCCCTTCGCGCCGAGTTCGCTCTACTACTTCGCGGCGCTGCGAGCCAAGAAGATTCCCGCCGAACTGCACATCTACGAGGGAGGCCGCCACGGCACCGGTCTGCGCGAAGCCCCGTTCAGCCGCTGGATCGACGACCTGCGCTACTGGCTCACGCGGCACGATGTGATTAAACAGCAGTCGTAGAATGGGCCTCAAGCCCGAGGGCTTTATGGGTTGAAGCGAATTGAATGCGACAGAAATATGAACAGAAGGGAACAGAGAGAACGGAGAAGTTTATTCTCTGTTGTCTCTGTACCGCTCTGTTGCCTGACTCAGCTTGATCGATCGGCGTTTGCCCGTGGAAGCCAAAGCGGTAGAGACGATTCTGCTAATCCACAAAGCGCAGTTGCTCACCAATAGGAAGTTACTTGATATCCCACTGGGCTTATCGATCAACTTCATTGTAATCAAACTGCCCGTTCGACTTACTTTGTTTGGAGCCAACTTGGAGTGAACAGAGTGGATAGGAGGCAACAGAGATCGCATCCTCTTCGTTCTCTCTGTTTTCTCCTGTTCCAACTGCCCTGGCAGATCCTGATAGCCCTGGGTCTGGAGACCAGTTCTACGAGTACTGCTTGAGGTAGTCGCTGATCCGCAGTTTGCGCACCGTGTTGTCGCTGCTCATGTAGCGAATTTTTCCGAAGATCGGCCGCTCAGGCCCCCAGGCGCGATCGTACCGGCCGAACACCCAGAAAATGCCGCTGTAGGAATTCGGGTCGCGGCCGTCGACGGCGTACTTGTTGTTCAGTTCAATCAGAATCGCCAGCGCGTCTTTTGGGGTCTTGGTCCATTCCAGCACTTTCTTGCCCCACAGCATCCGCAGGTAGTTCTGCATGCGGCCTTCGCGGACCAACTGCCGCTGGGCGGCGTTCCAGACCTCGTCGTGCGTGGCGGCCTGTTCCAGTTGCGCAAGCGAATAGTGAACCGCACGCTCGTCGTCGAGGTGCTCCTCCAACGTCCGCCGCGCCCATTCCGGCAGCGACTCGTAGCGGTCGAAGTCGTCGCGCTGCCAACACATATTGAATCCCAACTCGCGCCAAGTAATCAGCTCGTCGAGAAACGCTTCGGCCGTTTCGCTCAACGCCCACCAGCCGCTGCGCGCTCCGGTCGGCTTGTGTTTCAACTTGCCGGGATTCCACGCCTCCGCCTTGACGACGCGGCTGAATATCTCATGCGGAGAGATGTGACCAAAATGCAAATAAGGACTCAATTCGCTGGCCGCCTCGTCGTCGGGATGGCTGCGCTGCTCGCCATACCGCTCGAACCGGTTCTGCAGGAACTCTCGCAACTGGTCCCCGGCGGCAGCGTGCCCGCCCCGAAACGGCGCGGGCGTGACGGCGTGGTCGATTGGCAGCTCGGCAAGCCACCGCTGGGGCGCTGCCAGTTCGG
>JBGTJT010000412.1:0-10147 GCA_041744995.1 Pirellulales bacterium
AGATGGTGCCGGAGACGGTGACCAAGCGGGTGCCTTACACGGTCTGCAAGCCGGTGCATTACACCAAGACCATTACGGTCAACAAGTGTGTGCCGAAGAAGGTGGCCTACACGGTAACGCGTTGCGTGCCGAAGGTCGTCTGCAAGCAGGTGCCGGTCAAGGTGTGCTGTCCTGTAAAGTGCTGCAACTAGAGCGGCACAAAGGCAAAGTGAGCGGTCTCGACGAGAGGCCGTGAACGTGGTCTAGTCATGAACGCGGCCCGGTCCCCTGTGGATCGGGCCGCTTTTTTTGTATTGTCCCGTAGTCCACAATGAAGATTATGCGGCACGAACTCATTATTATCGGTGGCGGCATCATCGGTCTGGCCACCGGCATGGCGCTGCGCCGCAGCTTGGGCGACAAGCTGCTGATCGTCGAGGCCGAGTCGAAACTGGCCGAACATCAAACCGGCCACAACAGCGGCGTCGTTCACTCGGGACTGTACTATCAGCCCGGCTCGCTCAAGGCGCGCCATTGCACCACCGGCCGCGAGGCCATGTTCGCCTTCTGCCAGGAATACGGCATCGCGCACCAGCGGTGCGGCAAGATTGTCGTGGCGACCAGCGCCGAGGAGATTCCCCGTCTCGATGAATTGCAACGCCGAGGCGCCGAAAATGGATTAAGCGGTCTGCGCCGACTGGCCGCCAAGGAGATCGAGCAGTTCGAACCACACGCCCGCGGCCTGGCCGGCCTGCACGTGCCGGAGACCGGCATCGTCGACTATCGCCAGGTGGCCCACCAGATGGCGGACTTAGTTGTCGCCGCCGGCGGACAGATTCGCACCGACGCCAAAGTGGTCGGCGCCACGGTCACGCCGAGCGAAACCGTGCTGCAGACCACCGCCGGAGAACTGCGGTGCCGGTTCCTGATCAACTGCGCGGGGCTGAACAGCGATCGTGTCGCGCGTCTGTGCGGATTGCATCCCGCGGTGCAAATTGTGCCGTTTCGGGGGGAGTATTACCAATTGACCCCTTCCGCCGCTCACCTGGTTCGCAACCTGATCTATCCTGTCCCCGACCCGCGGTTTCCCTTCCTGGGCGTCCATTTTACCCGCATGATCCACGGCGGTGTGGAGGCCGGACCCAACGCGGTCCTGGCGGCGAGCCGACAGGGCTACTCGCTCTATCAGTTCTCTCCGCGCGACATGCTGGAGATGGCCGCCAACACCTCACTATGGAAGTTGGCCTGGCGGCATCACCGCCTGGGACTGGCCGAGTTGGTCCGCTCACTAAGCAAAAGCGCGTTTGCCAAGGCGCTGCAAAAGCTGGTGCCGGAGATACGCGAGGACGACATCCAGCCGGCCGGGGCGGGGGTTCGCGCCCAGGCGCTCGGCCCAGGCGGCCGATTGGTGGACGACTTCGTAATCGAGCGGCACGTGCGGATGATTCACGTGCTTAACGCACCCAGTCCCGCGGCAACCGCCAGCATCGAGATCGGAGAAACCATCGCCGCGATGGCGACGGAGCAGTTTGGATTGACGGCCCGCTAAGTGTGTGAACGGCGCAGACTGGGTTCCGCTTGGAAAACTCAGGCCGTCTTGAACAGCCGCTCCGCTTCATACCAGCACTCCTGCTCCTGTCCTGGGGGGCAGCCTTTTTCCTTCCAGATGAAGTAGGCGGCCTGATTCAAATCAACCGGCTGCTGCTTGACCACCACGGGGGGCGGTTCGGGCGCCACCGCGCTGGCTGCCAGCACGCGATTGAGCCACTCGATGTCGATGCCGCGGGCGTGTTCCACCACCGGTTGTGGTTTGCGGCGAACCTTGGTCGCCGGCACGGCGTAGACCGTCGAAAGCTCCGACGACGAAGGAGCAACCTGATAGGTCGTTGTTTCGTCCGGGGCCACATGCAGCCAGTTCTGTGCAGGTCGCGGCCTGCGTGACTGCCGAGTCGCCTGCGGGAAGTCGATCGGCGACTCCTCGTTGATTGTCGCCCCGCGGCCATTCATCTCAGGATGAGAATATGCCGGCCTGTGCGCCGCCTCGACCTCGTGCCGCAATTGGTCAACGTCGACCCCCAGCTTGCGGGCGGCGGCGCGAATCAGTTCCTCGCACCGTTCGGTGTCGTGGTCCTGCAGTGCGGCGCGCATCTCGTAAACCAACTTGTGGAACGGGCCTTTGAGCTTCATATCGGGCCGCAGGCTGCGCTTTTCGTAGGCGCGGCGTCGCAGCAGATCGCGCAGCACGTTCCATTCGGCGCCAGTTTCCTTGAGAATCGTCGGCCAATAGAAGCGGCCCAGTTCCATCGCCCGGTCGGGGCGGAACAGTTTGGCGTCGCGATCGATCGCCTCATTGATCGCGTCGACCAGGCCGGCGTCGGTCCACTCCGCTTCGGGACGGTGCCGGGCGATGACGTCGTCGGCGAGGAAGTGATAAGCATGCCAGCGGCGAGCGAGTATCGCCCGCACATGGCCGAGGCCTTGTAGTCGTGTGAGCGTGGCCGGCGTCCTGCATGATCCCCAGGCGGCCAGCGGTGCAACAAACACTTGCGGACAGCGGTCGGCGGACAAGGCATGGTCGAGCGCCGCGATGGTTCGCTGTCGCCCCGCTTGATCGGAGGCAAAGGCCAGGGTCACATGCTCGGCGTCGAACTCGGTGAGCATCTCCCATTGCTGGGCGGTTGGTACCTTGCCGGCGTTGCCGAACGAAACCACGCAGTCGAGTCCCTGCTGCCGCAGATACAAGGCATCGAGCAGCCCCTCGACCACCACCCAGTGCCGAGCCGGCCGGAACGACTGCCGCGCTGCGACGTCGACGCCGAACGGCTCGCGGGTTAACCCTTGCTTCCAATAGAGCGTGCGGACTTTGCCCCGGGCGTGGACGTGGATCTCCTGGGCGACCACCGTCTGCACGCGGCCAAAACGATCGCGCCACGGGATTACGATCCGTCCGCTCAGGCGGTCGTCGCGCATCACTCGGGCGTCGGTCAGCTCGTCTTCGCTAAAGCCCTGCTTGACAAGGCTTTCGCAGATTTGCTTTTGGTTGGTGTACAAGCCGATCGGCAGGCCGGCCAGGCCGGCTGATTCGATTCCGTGGATGCGATGCAAGTAGGCCCGCGCGTCGCTGCCGACTCCTTGCCGCAGCAGCCACCCAGTGAGTGCGGCGAAGGCTTCCAGTAGTTCACGCTGCCGCGCCCGCTTGGCGATCACATTGCGGTCGCTGCGATCGAGGTAACGGGCGAACCGCTCGGCGGGCAGTCCGGCCCGTTCGGCCAGCCGATCGAGCGCGGCGGCCAACGCCTCGGGATTCGGCCACTGGCTGTTGTTCAGATAGCTGATCCAGGAGACAAGCCGCCCGTCCGGCAGGACGAATCCCCAGGGGTCGTGGCAAGCCACTTTGACGACACGCTGGGCCTGCTCCTGGCGGCCGATCCAGCCATGCCCCTGGCGGGTCCAGGCAAACTCGGGAAAGGCGCGGTCAAGACGCTCAAACAGCGCCGGCAACACGCGGCGTTCAAAGGCTTCGTAACGTTCCAGACAGGTCGTGGGCGATTGCGTGGTGGCGGCCATGGCATCAAGCTGGGTTGATAGGTCAAAACAGGACGAATTACGACCGCAGCAGATTAACCTAGAGGGACTAGATTCACCAATAGCGTTTTGGGCCAAGCAGCGGGGGTGTTCGGGTTGCAGAATCCAGCGAGCTGGGAGTTTCCCGAGGGAACAGGCATCCAACTTATGCCTGAGAACGTGTGAAACGCCCCTGCGGATTGTCTATGATGGTCGTATTGAACCCCAACAAGGAATCTTGCCATGAAGCGTCATCCGAGTCAGGCAACCCTGGTGGTGGCTATGTTGTTGTGGTTGCCGTTACTTTGGTTCCCTAGCAAGAGTTGGTCGCAGCAGATCGCATTCCACGACGTCACCCAACAGGCCGGCTTGAAAGAACCACTGTTGGGCATCCTGGGGCATGGGGGCGCGTGGGGCGATGTGGATGGCGACGGGCATCTCGATCTCTACGTCGGCGGCTTTGCCGACCGTCCCAATGAGGAATACGAGCCGGCGGATGGTCCGGGGCCGAACGTGCTGTTGAAAAATCTCGGTAACGGCAAGTTCGCACCGTGGGAACAAGCGGACGTTGCCTTCCACGCACGGACCAGCGGCGCGGTGTTTGCCGATCTGAACAACGACGGCCAACTGGAGCTATACGTCGCAAACAACTGCAAGGGCAAAGCCTCGCAACAGGAATCGCCGCAGCGGATCGCCCAGCTCACCTTCTCCAAGCTGTTTCGCAACGACAACGGTAAGCTGGTCGACATCAGCGCGCAGTCCGGCGCGTGCCCCGATTCGCTGCGGACGGCGCGGAACATCGCCGTCTTTGACTACAACGGCGACGGGCTGCTGGACGTGTTTGTTTGCGAAGACAAGTTCATCAAGAACCCGCGGAGCGTGCTGTTTGAGAACCTCGGCAACTTGAAATTTAAGGACGTCAATTCCAAGGTTGGACTGCCCGACGGGGTGTACGGCCTGGGAGTGGCGGTCGCGGACATCAACGACGACGGCCGGCCCGACATCTTCGTCGGGCACAGCAATCGCGTGTTTCTCTCGACCGAGGACAATACCTACGTCGAGTCGGAAGCACTCAATAAAACCTTCGCCTGGGAGCCGCTGGACGGTGAGGACTGGCCGTGCGGTGCGGCCTTTGGCGATCTCAACCGCAACGGCCGGCTCGATCTGGTAGTGAGCATTCACCACAAGCAGGCCCGCAATCGCATCTATATCAACGAGGGGGTGCAAGACGGCGTGCCGCGGTTCCGCGATGTAACGCGCCAGTCGGGCCTGCCCGAACACCTGGCGAACAAGTCGCCGCACGTGGAGATTCAAGATTTCGACAACGACGGCTGGCCCGACATCTATTTCTCCACCGCCTGGCTTGACGACGACGGCGGCGTTACTCCTGTGATCTATCGCAACCTGGGCGCCGCGGGGGAAGTGCCAAGGTTCAAGCCGATTCGCGACCTGAAGTCGGATGACCCGTTGGTCTATTATCCGGCCGGTCCGACGGGCGACTACGACAACGACGGCCGAGTTGACATCTTTCTGGTCAACTGGTTCCGCGGCAACCATAGCCGCCTGCTCAAGAATGTCAGTACGGCGAATCACTGGCTGCGGGTCGAGGTTGTGGGCAGTTCCTTCAATCGGCAGGGCGTCGGTTCGCAGGTCCGCGTCTACGCCGCCGGCAAAGCAGGCGACCCGACGGCTCTGTTAGGATTTCAAGAACTGACCACCGGCTACGGCTACGCCAGCGGGCAACCGATCCAATGCCACTTCGGCCTGGGCAACGCGAAGCAAGTCGACCTGGTCGTTCGCTTGCCCAATGGAAAGCACGTCACGCACGCCGATGTGGCGGCCAATACTCGTCACGTCATCAAGGAATAGAGTCCGCCGAAACGATCGCGCACGGCAGACGCTGTCCCGCAACGGAGAGTTACCGACATGAGACTCGTTCAACAGATGCAAGCCAACCGAGGGCGCCGCATAAAGGCCCTGTTGGCGATACTGGCGTTCATCCTGCCGGCAGTCTTCGCCGACGTGGCCGCCGAAGACGAGGTCTCCTGGCCGCCGAAATTGCCGGGCGGCAAGGAGGTCGTCACGATCGACTCGCCGGCTTTACTCAAGCCGGCCGGCGAATTGAAGGCGGGCGTAGTGATCGCCAAGAAACCGCCCACCGTCGATTTCCTTTACTACGACTGCCAAACCTATGAGGGCAAGCCTTGGAGTGTGTGGGGCGACGGGCTGGCCCTGGGCGACAAGTACTACTCAAGCGTCGGCGATCACAAAAGCCCGCAAGGCAACGCCTTTGTCTATGAGTACGATGCGAAAACCAGGAAGCTCACCCAACTCGTCGATTTGCGAGCAGCGCTCGACCGTCCCGACGGCTGGTACACGCCCGGAAAGATCCACAGTCGGCTCGATCTGGGGAAGGATGGTTGGCTCTATTTCTCGACCCATCGCGGATCGACCCGCGTGGGACTCGATCCGAAGAACCATTTCGCAGGCGACTGGATCATGCGGTGCGATCCGACCAGCGGCAAGTCGGAGGTCGTCGTCCACGCCCCATTGAAGATGCAATGTCTCCCCACGGGCATGCTCGATCCGCAGCGGATGATCTGGTACGCCGGCACCGCCGACGGACTGAACCAGGGCAAACCCCAGTTCTTGGCCTACGACATCGTGCATGGCAAGCCGCTCTACACGGACGGCTACGGCCCTTATCGCGCAATCATTTTCGCCAAATCGACCGGCAAGGTGTACTTCCATGGCGAGCAGGCCGAACCGGGCAAAGACGGCGCGGGGGCCTCGTTGTCGCGATTCGATCCCGACAAGCCTGGCAAGCCGCAACCGATCCCAGCGGTCGCCGGCCTGCGGGCCGCCTCGCTGGAAACGCCGCAGGGAGTGGTTTACACGATCGATCGCGACAACCTGTGGGCGTTCGACGTGAAGACCGAAAAAAGCCGCCGCGCCGGGCCAACCGCGGTCGCCAGCCAGACCTACACGACCAGCCTCGACGCCGATCCGAGCGGAAGATACTTGTACTACATTCCCGGCGCCCACGGCGGCGCGGAGAACGACGGCACGCCGGTGGTTCAGTACGACACCAAGACCAACACCCGCAAGGTCATTTGCTTCTTGCATCCGGTATTGTGGAAGGAGTGCGGGTTCATTCCGATCGGTTCGTTCGGCTACGACCTTTCGCCCGACGGCAGCACGCTGTTCGTCACCTGGAATGGCGCGCACGACGTCGACCAGATCGAGCGCAAGGTTCCCTTCCGCACCGTGGCAATGACGGCGATTCACATCCCGGAATCGGAACGCCGGCTCGACTAACTTGGGCCTGAGCTAATTTGCATTGGTGGCCTCAGAGGCTGTGAGAAAATCGGCATCAAACATCAGCCGCAGGGCGCTAGCCCACGGTTAGCGCCGAGTAACCGGCCGCTAGCGCGGTTCGGCTGATGTTGTGGTGGCGACCCCCTGCGTCAATGCAATTTTTTCACAGCCTCTCAGTCCTGCTTGGGCAGCTTCACGCCGGCGGGCAGGAATTTTACTTGCCGATCGTTGGGTACTTTCTCGCCCGGCGTGCAGCGGCCGTTCTCAACCTGCTCGTGCAGCAACAGCAGTAGTGCGTCGACTTTCTCTGGGTGGTCGGCCAGTAGGTTCTGCTGCTCGCCTGGGTCGTCGGCCAGATTGTACAACTGCATTGGCGGCAGCCCTTGGTTTTTCGCTTCGCCTTCGCGGGGAGCGCTCCAGCCGCCGCTGCCGCTCGATAGGCACAGTTTCCACGCTCCTTGCCGGATCGCGAACGACCCGCCAATCGAATGGCTGACCAGCGTCTCGCGCCCCGACGTCGCCTCGCCGCTAAATACCGGCAGCAAGCTATAGCCGTCTTCTCCTCCCAGCGGCTGCTTTTCCTGTTCGGCGATCGCCTCCAGCGTCGCATACACATCCGTCAGGCTGGCCAACGCGTCGGTCGTGCGCCCCCCCTCAACGCGGCCCGGCCACCGCACGATGAACGGCACCCGGTGTCCTCCCTCGTAAATGTCCGCTTTGTGCCCACGGTAGATGCCGCTGGGATAGTGCCCCTTCTCTTCCAGCAGCGGGAAGTTCGCCTCGGGCGAGCAGCCGTTGTCGCTGGTAAAGATGATCAACGTGTCGTCGTCCAATCCGGCGTCCTTCACCGCCTGCAAAAGCTGCCCCATGTGATGATCCATTTGCATGACGAAGTCGGCGTAGGGATTCAGCCCGCTGGCGTCCTTGAACGGCGGCACGGGGACGATCGGCGTATGCGGCGCGGGCAGCGCCAGGTACAAGAAGAACGGTTTGCCCTCCTTCGCCGACTCCGCCCGAGAGGCGACGTACTCGATCGACTTGTCGAACAGGTGGGGCAGCACCTCGGGAATGTTGAAGTCGGGACCGATCGGGCCGCTGCGGTACCAGCCGTAACGATCCTCGCTGCGGTCCACTCCCTCGACGCGATCAGGCTGGGCGGTGACGCGGCCGGTGTCGACCCACACGTACGGCGGCATGTCGAGCGAGCCGCAGTGCGCGTAGTAGTGATCGAACCCATTGATGTCCGGGCCGTTCTTGACCGGTTTGCTAAAATCGATCTGGTTGCCCTGCTTGTGCCAGTCCCAACCGAGATGCCACTTGCCGATCATCGCCGTGTGGTAGCCCGCTTGGCGCATCAGATGGCCGACAGTCGGCCGCTCTGCCGGGATCAGATGCGGACTCGTTCCGCTCAGCACGCCTTGGGCCAGGCGCGACCGCCAGTTGTAGCGGCCAGTCAGTAAACTGTAGCGGGTGGGCGTGCAAACCGAACTGGTCGAGTGCGCATCGAGAAACGTCAGTCCTTCGTCCGCCATCTTCTGCAAGCTGGGAGTTTTAATTTTGCAGTCGGCATTGGTTGGCGAGATATCGCCGATTCCCAGATCGTCGGCCATCACCACGATCACATTCGGCGGGGCCGCCGCCGCCCGCTGGACGCCCGGTCCCGTCGCCAGGGCAAGTGAAGCGAGTATTAGAATCGCCGGCGAGAGGATTTGGGAAAAGTTCATTGGGTTGCGCATGCTGATGCTATCCTTAAGTCAACAAAATCACTTGTAATTAGTCAGTCTCTCCAGTTTAAACGCTCGGGACGCCGAGTGCCACGCGCCGGAGCGGTTGCCGGAATCTCTGCGTGGCGTGCAGAAATATCCGCATTTCCGCGATCCGTCGACGTACTCTATAATAGAACCTACCGCTCCATTCCCCGCACCACCGCTCCTCGCAAAACTGCGATCGCATGCATTTTCATCTTCCACTTTGCTGGCTCGCCGCGACCATCGCGCTAGGCGCATGCGCCGAGCGTGCCGCGGCGCTCGATTACGTCACCTTCACGCTCGACGGGGCCGAGATCGAGGTCCGTGGCGAGATCCAGGTTGTCGCCGCCGACGGCGGCCTGCTCGTGCAAGGCCAAGACGGGCGGCTGTGGCAGATTCCCAAGGACGACATCCGCAAGCAGACCAGCGACGACGAACCGTTCACACCGCTTACCAAGGAAGAGATATGCGCCGAACTGCTCAAGGAACTCCCCGCGGGCTTCGCCTGCCACACGACCGCACATTACGTGATTTGCTACAACACCTCCGAAGCGTACGCCGTGTGGGTAGGCAGCCTGTTCGAGCGTTTATTTAAGGCGTCCGAGACGTTCTGGAGTCACAAGAAATACGACGTCGTCGAGCCACCCATGCCGCTGGTGGTGTTGGTTTTCTCCGACAAGCAAGCGTATCGGCGTCACGCGGTGAACGAGCTGGGAGACGCGGTCGACTCGATCATTGGCTATTACAACCTGCTGACCAATCGGGTGACGATGTACGACCTGACCGGCACCACCGAGGCAGGCGCCAGCCGCCGACTGGGAAGCAGTCGCGAGATCAACGCCTTGCTCTCCCGCCCGGAGGCGGCGGGTCTGGTCGCCACGATCATCCATGAGGCGACGCACCAGATCGCCTTCAACAGCGGCCTACAGAAACGCATGACCGACACGCCACTCTGGCTGAGCGAGGGCGTGTCGATGTACTTTGAAACGCCCGACCTCAACAGCCGCCGCGGCTGGCGGGGCATCGGCGCGGTCAACTACCCTCGGCTGGTGCAGTTCCGCAACTATGCGCGGACCCGTCCGGCCGACTCGCTGAAAACGCTGCTGCAAAACGACGACCGGCTGCGCGATTCCCAGACGGCGCTCGACGCCTACGCCGAAAGCTGGGCGCTGGTCTACTACCTGATTCGCCACGAACCAGACAAATTCCGGGCCTACATGCAAGCACTGGAAGCCAAACAACAATTGATCTGGGACACTCCGGAAGACCGCATCGCCGAGTTCGAAAAACACTTCGGCCCACTGGAGAAGCTGGATTCAGAGTTTCTCCGGCAAACGGCGAGAATACGGTAGTGGCTGGGGCTTCCAGCCGCAGCGAAGACGATTCGATGAAATCCTAAGCACGAATATCGAAATCCTAAACAATGTTCAAAATCCAAATGACCAGAACGTGCCACATCGAGCCGTTTTCGTCATTCTTATTTTGGTCCTTCGAATTTGTTTAGGATTTGGTGCTTCGGATTTAGGATTTTCCCCCAA
>JBGTJT010000413.1:0-2285 GCA_041744995.1 Pirellulales bacterium
CCACCTTCTCCCAGAGGGAGAAGGGTTTTGCTTCAGAGGGCTGAATTGTTTCACAAAAATGTATGCTTCGGCTGTCTTTTCCCAGCTTGACTCGCAAATAAAACAGGGCCGAAAGTCTTGCAACTTCCGGCCCTGCTCGAAACCGCGGAGTAGTAGATTGTTTACCGCCGTCGTCGCGTGCGGCGTTTGGTGGTGGTTGCGCCCCATTCCTTGGTCAGGGTCTCGAATACCTCGGGGCTTTCGTAGCGGACGACGTCTTTCCCTTCGGGGATCGGGCCGATCAGTCCGCGAAACACCGGCATGCCCCGCAGACCGAGGTCGGTGCTGCAATCGTCGATGCCGATCTGGGTGTGCGTCTTGAAAATATGATCTTGCTTGTCGTAGTCGCGTGTGCGAATCTCGCCGTCGTTGCCGCGCGTCACCACGCGAAATGTATTCTTGCTCATCGGATCAGGCCCTCCACTTCAGGATTTCCAGCGGCGAGCCGACCTACGGACGCCCGTGCTTGCCTAGCTTCGATGCGTGAAGCGGTCGATGGCCAAGGCAAGCGGGGACCGACGGAACAGGTCGGGCCGTCGCGACGCCGGCGAAGAGGCCGGCGCCTTGCAGATACACGTATCGTCGCCGACCGGCCAACGGAGGCAACGTTTTTGCAAGCGGCCACACGTCGCGAGCATTCGCGCCAATCCCTAGAGGGGAACCGGTCGGCGAACGTGTCACAAGCGGCGGCCGATCGCGCAAATCGTATCGATTGCGGCGCCGCGGCGACGTCGACTGTAGCGGCTACGCCGGTACCGCCGCCTCGGCCTTGTCGAGCAGCAATTGCAGCAGCAGTTTCAGGTCGGTGCTGGTAACAATGCCGGCCACCTGGTCATGCTCCACCACCGGCAAGCAGTGGATGCCGTGGGCAACCATCAGTCGGGTGGCCTCGGAGAGCGGCGTGCGCGGGGTGACTTTAACCAGATCGGTACTCATGATCTGGCTGGTGGGAATGCCGGCCAGTCGCTCGGCGCTAGGGGGATCGATCGGCGAGATCAGGCCGATCACGTCGCGATCACTCACCACCCCGCACAGCCGGTCGCGATCGTCGACCACCAGCAGATGGCGAAAGCGGCCCGTTTGAAAGGTACGCGTCAGATCAAGCGCGGTCGTGTCGACGTGGATGCAGCTCGGCGAGCGGGTCATCACGTCGCCGACCACCAATTCCGCCAACCGGATCGTACTGGCCGCCGCCGACAGCACGTTCTCCAGCCGTTCACGTTTGACAGCCTGGGCATTCATGGGCAAGTATCCGCGCAAAGAACGAGGAATGTATTAAGCGACCGGCGAGAACCAACGTCCGTGGCAAACCCGAGCCTCCGCGGAACGATCCGCCCCGACGACCGGCGTCGACTCCTTGCGAGAGCCAACGGACTGCCTTGGTAGAAAAGGCTAGGTCACCAATGGTCGGGTGCAAGTCGGCGGGAGTCGTTCGATCCGCTATATTCGCGCGAATTCGCCGCGGGCAAACCGCAAGGGCGCGAACCGGCCGACCTCCGGGGGCCTCTTACTAAATAGCGAACAGTTTGGCCGCCGCAGCCGACGACCGATCGATTGCCCGGCTCGTGCTTGCCGTGAGGCGCGGCAGGCGGTAAATTAAGGCAATAGCCCGGAGGGTACGCGAACTGGCTAGCAGCCTGACTCGAAATCAGGTGCCCCGCAAGGGGTTGAGGGTTCGAATCCCTTGCCCTCCGCTGTTGCAAGTCGTTCAAAACAAAAGGCTTCCGCGAATTGCTTCGCGGAAGCCTTTTGACGTATGGGGTCTGGAAAATGGCAAGTGGCACCTAAAGTGGCACCTGCAGCAATCTGCGGCTGGCAGACTAGGTTCCCGGCTCGCGGGAATAGTTGTTCCAGAGCTCGTCGGCGATCTCATCGGCATCCTGGTCGACGTAGTACTTGAGCGTCGTCTCGATGCTGGCGTGCCGCATCAGCAACTGGAGCGTGGCCGGTTTCACCTTGGATGACCAGCGGGTTCCGAACGACCGCCGCAGATCGTGCGCAGAGGCGTATTTCTCGTCCGACTTGTTCACGACCACTTCGGCGGTTTTGCCGATCTGCGAGATAACGCGGCAGATGCGCTTGGTCGACATCTGCTCGCCAGTGGTAATGGAACTGACTGGGAAAACGCGGCCGCTGCGGTCCGACTCCGGCGTACGCAGCAGAAGTTCGGCGAAGTCCGGCGTCATCGGCAGTAGGCGATCCTGGTTTCCCTTCTCGGCCTCACTATAGATGCGAAAACGGGGATG
>JBGTJT010000414.1:0-4520 GCA_041744995.1 Pirellulales bacterium
GAAATCGCAAAATCACTGACGGTTTGCCCGGCCAGAGTGGCGGCTTCTTCGATGGTCTGCTTGAGTTCGGCAGGCAGCCGAAAGTTCAATCGGGCGTCGCTCTTCTTGGTAGACGGCATCGCGCTCAGGTCACGCCCTCCTTACGCACTTCCGGGCTAACTTATCAAGGGCGGATTTCATCATTTCGATGCCACATTCCGGCTTAGTGTACTACGGCTAGTGGATCAGGTCGGAGTTGCCTCGGCGTGGTAAACCGCTTCTTCTTGACAAACTCTTTCAGGAACGGTTCCGTAGTCCCTAACCCCTTGGAGAACGCTTTCACCTAGCTTTCCCGGCTCCTGTTTTTCAAGCGCGCAAACTTCGACCTAGCTTCGACCTTGCTTTGCTCAAAGTAGGATTTCGCGCATTAGTGGGGGGATTGAGGGGGGATTTTTTTGCGCAGGTTTTGGGGCCTGGGCGCCAAAAAACCGAACGGCCAGGGGTGTGAAACTTGGCCGATGCCGGTTCCCTCAGGCAAGGCTTCTGCGCCTCCCTGATCTCACCTATTGCGGCGGCTCAAGGCGTGGCGCGGCTTAAGAACCCCAGTTTCTGGCCAAGCAACGAATTGACGGGCAACTTCGCGCTCCACCTGCTTTGGCGGTATTGCGTGGGTGTCATCTTGGTGTGCTTGCGGATGACGGCCACGAGGTACTGTTCGTTGGCGTAGCCACTTTTCCGCGCCACGATTCTCAGGGGCAAATCGGTATGCGACAGAAGCCGTTTGGCATGCTCCAGTTGCACGCGCTGGATCTCCTTGTGAACCGTCCGTCCGAGCACTTCTTTGAAACGGTTGTCCAGCGTCGACCGCGATACGAACTGTTCCCGCACGATCGCCTCCGGGCTCAGTCCGTCGCACGCCCTTTGCCGGATCAGCCGCAACGCATCGGCCACCATCGGATCGGAAACCGCCAACATGTCGGTGGATTGCCTGGCCGTCAAACCGGCTGGCGGGATGCGGTACCGCATCTGGTCGGGCTTCTGGCCAGCCAGCAGCCGATCCAGCAAGGCGGCCGCCTCGTAGCCCAATCGAAAAC
The DNA here is from genome assembly GCA_041744995.1 of Pirellulales bacterium. Classification (GTDB taxonomy): domain Bacteria; phylum Planctomycetota; class Planctomycetia; order Pirellulales; family UBA7805; genus JBBDLY01. The sequence goes on from JBGTJT010000414.1 coordinate 1,074, forward strand.
AACCTTGCTCCACGCTGCTGAGCGGTGGGTTGGCCAACTCGCACATGATTGGGTCGTCGTCCACGCCGATCAGCGCCACGTCGTCCGGAACGTGCAACCCCAGCGTGCGGCAGGCTTCCAGGACATGCCGGGCACGTGCGTCGTAGCAGGCCATCAAGCCCAACGGGGTCGGCAGCGTGCGCAGCCACGTGACAAGCTCCGCAATGAGCGGTTCCCAGTGCCGGGCCGTGCGATAACGACCCTTGAAGACGCGGCACGAATAGCCCTCTTGCGCCAACCGCTGCTTGAAACCCGCCTCCCGCTTGTCATCCCAGACATTCAACCGCGTCGCCGGGTATCCGCAATAGGCGAAGTTCTCCAGACCACGGTCCAAAAGGTGCTCGGCCGCCAGACGTGCGATATTCTCATCATCGGTCTCGAAATACGGGATACCACAGCCTTGCTCATAGGCACCAAGCCCTCCTCCGTAACCGACGACCGGCTTGCCGATATTCATCGCAAGCCGGGCCGCCGCCGGATCGTCGAAGTTGACAATCAGCCCGTCGCCTTGCCAGCTCCGCAGATCCGGCATCTTGTGGACCAGTTCTTCTTCAACATAGAGCGACCAGTTGGCGTGGGCCTGCACGTAGGCCGCGATACCGCGAACGACGCGTTGGTCGTAGTTCTGGTACATGAGGGCGAAGATAGCCACCTGACGTGTTGGTGTCATTGGGTGCTTCCTCTAGGGTGCCCGAACCTTGGGTGGAATGCCGCTTTTGGGACGCTACCACACAAGCCGCCGTGACGCAAGAAACGGCCGGACACAAGTTCGCACACGTCGACCCGGAGCGGATGCAACTCTTCTGGAACTCCTCAGGTGGTCATCAGACGGGATTCTCCTAGTCGTGGAGGGGCTTACGACGCCAGGTAATCGAATTATGAAACATCATAATTGCACGAGCCGCGCTGTTAACTAATATCTATGGTTAGGCGCCACGTGCCACGTGTTGCGCTGAAGACCGCAATTTCTGGGCACTCGGTCGAGGTCCGTGAGTATTGAATGACAGGCTCTTTCGCCGCAGCAGCGGTGGATGGCCGTTCTTATCGAAAGGGGAGATTCATGAGTCCGCGCAGGATACTGGCAGTCGCTCTTGTACTCACATTCCTTCTGGCGACGTCCGACGCAATTCGGGCGGCGGTGATTACTTACGCCGGCGCCGACCTGACCACCAACGACGCCTGGCGAACGAACAACCTGGTCAAGTTGCTCGATATTGATGGAGACAATGTATACGGCACCGATGGCTTCGTCCTGTTTGGCGGCGGCCAGGCTTCTTCGGCACCAACTTATGCGACGGTGGCACAAGGGGCGGGCACTTCCGTCTTCGGCGGGAACGCGAGTTACACGAACTTCGACAACGCCGCGTTTACCGGACCGGCTCCAGTCGCCAATGTGGTTTCGGGCGTCGTGTTCAACGCCCCCGGCGGCACCAACCCGACGGACTTCGTGACCTTCACGCTGACCCAGCCGCAGACGTTCCGACTGGGCGTCATCACGGACAATGCGGACTTCGCCGCCATTTCGCCTACCACCCTGCGCGTGAGACAGACCGTCGGCGGATCTGCGGACAGCGGTTACGTCTCGGCGGCAGCGGACCGGGATCGAGACGGCGACTACTACTTCTTCGACGTCAGCGGCCAGGCCGGCGACATCTTTGCCGTGTCAGGCAACAACGACAGCGGCTTCTCAAGCAACGGCGTGTACGGCGTGACCTTCGACAGCCAGATTGTTCCCGAATCGTCCACACTGGTGCTGCTGGCAACGGGGTTGTTCGGCTTGGCCATTTGGTGGCGACGCCGGTGGTCTTAGTTTTTCGAACGGTCTCAGGCAATCGAGAGACTCCATGAAACGCACCGCCTTCACACTTGTTGAGCTCCTAGTCGTGATCGCGATCATCGGTATTCTGATTGCGCTGCTGCTGCCGGCGGTACAGTCGGCGAGGGAGGCGGCGCGGCGGTTGCAATGCGCCAATCATCTCAAGCAACTCAGCCTCGGTATGCTGCTGAACGAAAGCCAACAGGGCTTTTTTCCCAGCGGTGGCTGGGGAGTGATGTGGATGCCGGAACCCGATCGCGGCTTCGGAAATCGCCAACCGGGAGGGTGGGGATATAGCGTCTTGCCGTACATCGAGCAACAAGCATTGTACGAACTGGGTGCGGGCGGTACCGATGCGCAAAAGTCGGCGGCCAACAAGACCCGCTGCGAGACGCCGCTGACGCTCTGGAACTGCCCCAGTCGCCGCCCACCGCAGACGTTTACGGCGGCCAGTTGGCATCCCGCATTGCAGACGCCCTATCTGACCGATCGGCTGTCGGTGACCGTCCGCTCCGATTACGCGGCCAACGGCGGCGAACAGTTTTTCTATCACCGTATGGGACCGACGTCGCTGACGCAAGGCGACGACGGCACGGTGTTTCCTTCAACGGCAGGAGTGGTCGGCATCGTTTATTTGCGAAGCACCGTCGCCATGGCCCACGTCCGCGATGGTGCGTCCAGTACGTACCTCGTCGGCGAAAAGTATGTTGGCCCGGATTGGTACACGAACGGCCTGTCGTACGGCGACGACCAGAACCCGTTCAGCGGCGACGACAGGGACGTGCTCCGATGGACCGCTACGCCCCCGCTACAAGATCGAGCAGGGTTACAAGCGACCTACCAGTTTGGCAGCGCCCATTCCGGCGGACTGAACATGGCGTTTTGCGATGGATCTGTCCGCATGATCGGGTATTCGATCGACGCCGAAACCCATCGCCGCCTTGGCAACCGCAAGGACGGGCAACCAGTGGACGCAAGCAACTTCTGAGCGCGAAGGAGCAAGAAAGCAGCCAAACGCGAAGGCCTTGCAAAACAGGGTTTTTCGACGACCGGTCCCACGAATTCTCGGCCCGAGAACGGCGATTATGTTGTACCTTGGAATTGACCAACATCCTTTGATATCTATGAAAGAGGAGCTTGCCAAGTAGAAGTGGTTCCCCTATCCCGGTGGTAAGCTGTTCCACCATTTCCTCAACAGGAGAACCACGATTATGTTGTACCTTGGAATCGACCAACATGTATGCCAACTCACTATTTCGCTGCGAGATGACAGTGGCGATGTCCTCCAGGCCCGGCAGGTATCGACACAGGGCCATCGCACACTAAGTGGGTTTTCCAGTAAGGATTTGCATCAAGAAGTCAACGCTCCAACCGGCCATGTGGCGTTTCATGATGTTGCTTTCCTTGCCGGGATGTTGCTTGATCAGACTCAACGTAAAGCGGCGTAGCCAAGACAGGTTCTCGCCGAAGATGCGGTTGCGAACCCTGCTTTCGTCTTCTCGATAAGTCATGTCGAGGGACCAATGCAGTGAGTTTTCAATCCCCCAATGGTTTCTGACCGCATTTGCGAACTGCTTGCCATTTCGACGCAG
>JBGTJT010000415.1:0-3892 GCA_041744995.1 Pirellulales bacterium
GCGGGCGTTTACAGGCGAGCGGAGCGTCGGCTGCGGAGCGTCGCCGCGATTGGCCGCCGCCTCCTGCAAGACGATCGCGTCGGCGGTGACGGCCGCTCCGGAGTCTCCGCCGCGCAGCAGTATCAGGCTCGACTCGCGCAGTTCATGCTCCCCGGCGGAATAAAAGCCGCTCCAGAGTGACGCGCCTGGTAGTTGCGCCGGCTGCGACTGATCGAAGAACCGCTGCTGATTCACCTGGGCAATCACCGTTTGGTCGTCGCGGGTGGCCAAATCGCCGTCGAGGTCCAATACATATTCCGCATTGGTTGCGTGGGTGTCGTGTCCCGCCCCCCACGACAGCCAGACGTGGAATCGTCCGGCCGCGCGCGACCGGTAGGCGGCGACCGGTTCGCCCGGCGTGTTGCGCCACCAGGTGTATTGCGTGCCGCCCAAATGCGGCAGCATGCCGGCGGCGCCGAGGTAGTCGGCTTGACCTTGCGCGGTTCCCTTGGTCACGTCGCCTTTGCCGGCGGGAGCTTGCAGATGGACCAGCCCGGCTTGGACGCCATCCGTGTTAACGACCTGGGCGTCGTCGAGAAAGATCGTGCGGCCGGCGTGGGCCAGCGGCTCGATTTCTTCGAGCGTCCTCTCTAGGGCCGCAATCTGCTGCTCGAGCTTGTCGGCTTCCGCGAGCACCGTTGCTTGATTCGGTCCCGGCACGTTGCGATCGCCGTGCGAGACGCCGCCGAAGACCGCCACCATCGAGTAATAGTCCTTTTGCAGCAGCGGATCGAACTTGTGGTTGTGGCACCGCGCGCAGGCCATCGTCAGGCCGAGAAAGGCGGTCGAAGTCGTGCCGACGATGTCTGCCAGTTCATCCTCGCGCTGCATCAACTGCAGGTTGATGTCGGGGCTTCCTACATTGTCTTTCGCCCCGGCCACGAGAAAGCCGGTCGCCGCATGCGCGCCGACCGAATCGCCGGCCAACTGCTCGAATACAAACTCGTCGTACGGTTTGTCGTCGTTGAAGGCCCGAATCACGTAGTCGCGATAGTGGTAGGCGTTGGGACGTTCGTGGTTGGTTTCAAAGCCGGCCGATTCGGCGAACCGCACCACATCGAGCCAGTGCCGGCCCCAGCGTTCGCCGTAGTGAGGACTTTTCAGAACCTGCTCGACCAACAACGGCCAGGCGTCGCTCCGCTTGTCGTTGACGAACGCTTCGATTTCGGCCGGCGTCGGCGGCAGGCCGAGCATGTCGAGATACAGTCGGCGGATCAGCGTCACTCGGTCCGCCCGCGGCGAGGGCGCCAGTTCCGCGTCCCGCAGTTTGGCCAGAATGAAGCGGTCGACGTCGTTGGTCGGCCAATCGCCCTCAACCTCCGGCGTGGTGGGCCGCTCGACAGGCTGAAACGACCAGTGATCGGTCGTGATCTTGTCGGGATCGCCGGCCAGTTCTTCCGGCCAAGAGGCGCCCGCTTCGATCCAGTTTCGAATCGTGGCGATCTCCTGCTCGTTGAGCCGCCGACCGTCTTTTTCGGGCGGCATCACCATGCCATGGTCGTTGTCGCCGGTGATGAAACCTAGCAGCAGTCCTTCGTCGGTGTTGCCCGGTACGATGATCGGTTCGCCATAGTCCGCCTCGCTCAGCGCCGCCTGCTTGACGTCGAGCCGGTAGTTGCTCTGCTGCGATTCAGGCCCATGGCACGCATGGCAATGCGCCTTAAAGATCGGCAGCACGTCGCGGGCAAAGTCGACCTCCGGTTGCTCCGCATGCACTCCCTGCGAAAGTGAAGAGATCAAACCAACGGTCATGCCTATGAGTAGCAGAGATCGAATCGCAGCCATGCCTGATCCTCTCGGTGGGTTAAAGTTCGCTGGATGGGCGGGCGGGAGCCAGCGAAGCCGTCTCATCGGCGTCGCTGGCAAATCAAACGACTGGCCAGTTCATTATCGACGATGCCATGTCACGGTCAACCAAACTACGCGACACAACCAGTAGCTGAATTCGCCAGAATTCAGACGCAACAATGTGGATCGTATTTCTCTACGGGCGGGATTCTGGCGAATTCCGCCGCCTATTCCAAGTTAAACAAAAAATGGTTGTCGCCGCGTTCGTTCACTTGGGCTTTCAAGCCGGAGGTTCTCGGATTGTTGTACTTCACGGGAATGGCGGCCCGCATCTCGGGATAGCTCGATGTGTCGTCCGGATTGGCCTTAACCATCTTGGCCACCGTCACCTCATGCTCACCGGCGACTGCGCCGTCGCCGGTCTTGTAGGTGGAGAGGACGAATCTCCCGGTGGCGTCGGTGGTTGCAGTGGCCTGGCGGGCGGCGGCCGGCATGAACATCACCTGGGCGCCTTCCACCGGCTGGCCTTGGTAGACGACCTCGCCGGTCGCGTGATACGCCCGTGGCTGATCGCTGCCGCCGCAGCCACAACCGGCAGCCGCTGCTGTAACGGCGACGGTTATCAAAGTTTGGGACAAGTTCAGTTTCATAGGTTGTTTCTTGACTTATTGCCAGGTTCCGATGACTTCGCCGTCGCGGCGGTCTCCCAGACGTTGCAGGTTGCGATAGTCGATGCCTTCATTGACAAAATGGACCGAGCCGTCCAGAAACACGAAGTGGCAGCCGCCGGGATGCTTCGATTTGAACGCCTGCGCGGTGCCCCAGTCACTTGCGCCGTTGCAGGTGCCGGGAACGTGACCGGGATCGCCAGGGCAGTTGTCGTTGTTGATGCCTCCGGTGGTGGCGAACCACATGCTGTCGATGTGCATCCAGCCGTCCTTGGCGTGCCAACTACACTTGGGGCGAATCTCGCCCATCGCAATCGTGTTGGACAGTCCGTCGGTCACTTCGGCAAACCGGGCCGACCACGCCATGTGGCCGAACGGACCGGAAATGCGGCTGCCGTCGAGTGTGTCGCCGTGATTGGCGTAGTTGTTGGAAAACAACACGGTCGTGCCGCAAACGCTGAAGAGCTGATTGCCCATCGACGGCGCGTAATGTCCCACCGCCCGTTTCTCGGCCTGATCGGCAGCGCCGCAGATGTTGGCGCTGTAGCCGTTGTTTTCATAGTAATAGTCCGGATCGTTCGATGGGCAGATGAACGCCGCGATCACATGCTCGTGCGCCGGTTTGTCCCCGACCATGCTGTAGGTAACGTCGTCGTTGAAATCGAGTTGATTATAGAAGCCCTGTTGCTCGATGAACGGCAGCAGCCCCACCAGCGCGCTCCCCTTGTGCGACTCGTGCCGGCAGTGGAATCCGCCGCTGACGCCGTCGTAAACGCTGCCCAGCGGCAAGCGCTGGTGGACGTCGTGATAATTGTGCAACGCCAGGCCAAGCTGCTTGAGGTTGTTGGCGCACTGGATGCGCCGCGCCGCCTCGCGGGCGCTCTGCACCGCCGGCAGCAGCAGGGCGATGAGAATGCCGATGATGGCAATCACCACCAATAGTTCCACCAAGGTGAAGCCCGTGCGGTTTGAAGCGTGCCGAAAGTTCATGGCGATTTTCCTAGTAACCGTAGGATGAGACCATTGTCCCGTCCGGCATTGTTACGGGATCTTTGTCCCAGGGCTTTAAGGGTCTGCCAGAGCAGTTGGAACAGGAGGAACGGAGGAAACCAAGGAGTGCACGCTCCGTTGCCTCTGCTCCGCTCCGTTGCCTGACAAGTAACATCGTTCGTTCAAAAATACCAGCACGCAGCGCGAGCAAGCCAATACCAGCACGAAGCGCAAGCAAGTGCATCGCGAGCGAGCGGACGTGGCGCAGCCGGAACGGTTTAGGCGAAAAACGCGTATCCCACCGCCGATGCACTCGCTTGCGCTTCGTGCTGGTATTGACTGGCCCACTCAATTGAGGCAACCGAGCGGCACGGAGGAAACAGAGCAACTTCCCCTCGGTTCTCTCC
>JBGTJT010000416.1:0-5765 GCA_041744995.1 Pirellulales bacterium
ATCGGATTGAAATCCATGAGTCGGAAGTCCGAATAGTGTACAAGGTGCCCCACCGCCCTTTTGAATCAGGCCCCGGTAGGCGGGGCTTTTTACAACATTGTTGGAGGCGTCACAACATAGCCCAGGCGAAGCGAGTCGCCGAAGGCGGCGAGCGCCCGCCTGGGTTACTGTCTAATACGGAAGTTAGCCCTGAAAGGGCGGAACAAACTGCTGAGTCTTGGTCTGTTCCGCCCTTTCAGGGCTAGCGAACTTGGGGTGTCGTTAACCCAGGCGGGCGCTCGTTGTCCGCGGGCGGACAACGTAGCTTCGCCTGGGCTTTGTTGTGTTGCCCTTTCAGGGCAGACTACATTCGACGCACGCGACTAACTAAAATCCGACAAACCAACATCTTAAAAGCTGCACGACCTCCGAGGCGGCAGGGGTCTGAATACGAGGGCATTGCAAGCTAGCCGTTCAAACTCATTCACCAGCCAGACAAGCTGGCTGGGGTCTCGATTTGTGAGTCATGGCAAGGCGCCAACCGGGGGCTATCGCCCTCCGGCTGATCTATCACGCCGATTTTTTCACAGCCTCTCAGCAACCAGGAACCGCGATTTTCCTTGCTGATCGCTGAAAGCTACCTACTTCTGGTGCAGCTCGACCCGACTGCGCAGCCCGTGTTCCTCGAAGGTCAGCCCGAAATTGGCGAAAACCACGTTCACCAGCGCCGGCGGCAGCCCCGGGCCGGCCTTGGGAGCGCCCGGGTGGCCGTACAACGTGGACGACATGGTCTGCCATTCTTCGTCCCACTCGTAACTGCCGCCGCCCGGGGCCAGCAACCGCCGGCCCCACACCCGTTCGTGCAGGGCAACGGGATCTTCGTCGGGGAACCGTCGCTTCCACTCGTTGAGGATCGGCAGGTTGCCCCACGCCCGTCGCTGCACCTGTTGGCGGTATTGGTCGCCGTAGGCGCCCAACAGCAGCGACAACAGCTTCTGGTCGACCTGCACGTTGACGTTTTCGCCCAGCCAGGGTCGTGCGGTCGGCGGTAATTCCTTGCCTTCTTCCTGGGCCTCGTTTCGCTGTTGGCGACGTTCCAGGCTTCGCTTGAGCAAATCTTCGTTGAGCGTGATCAGCAGCGAGCCGCCCGGCGCGTAGTACAGCGCCACGTCCTTTAATTCGTCGGTATCGCGAACGGCCTCTCGGGTAGGTGTAACTTTGACGTACTGCTGCCCGGCGTGTTCCTTGTTTTCCCACAGCGTCATGCCGGGCGCGGTCTGGTCGATCAACGCCCGCACGGCGGTCAAAAATGCCACCAGCCGCAACCGACTGCGAACGTCGATGTCCACCGCCAGCGGCAGGCGATGCACGTTGGTCTGCAGGAACTTGTCAGAGTCTTCGGCGGCGGCCAGTTCGCCCCAGAACGGATCCTCGTCGAGATACACGGCCACCGTGTCGCCGATCCAGCTTAAGGGGCTGGTATTGAGATTCGCGAATCGCGAGGCCATGTTGTCGTACGACTTCAGCATTTCCGAATCGCGGTTAATCGCCAGCGCCGCATGGACCAGCGCGCCGGCGTGCGGGTCGCCTGCGAGCGGCTTCATCTTGGCGCCCTTGGAGAGTCGGATCATCTGGTTGTAATCGCTGCCGTCGATCAGCGGCATCACGGTCAGGTCCATCGAGACTTTGCCGTCGGCAATCGCCAGCCGGGCGGCGATCGGATCGAAGAAATTACTCCAGTTCTGCTGATAGCCGTCTCGCCACCGGCGATACAGATCGGCCTCTTCTTGGGTGACCAGCGTCAGGTCCATCTCGCCGATCGGCTGTTGAAAGCGGAGCGTGCCGTAGGTCTCCGAATGGACACCCGTGGCGGTCACCTGGTACTCGCGCACGCCGGGCACCCAATGTTCGGCTTGCACCGCCCGCGGCTCTTGCTTTTGGGCCACGACGTCGTCGAGATGCGTCGCCAGCAGTTCGCTCATCACGGCGGCGGCCCGGGTGCGGCGGCTGGTGGCGATCCGCCACTTGGGACCGGTCCAGCGACGAATGGTGGCGTCGGTGAGAATCAACAGCGCGGTTTCGCTGTCGTCCATCGCATAACGATGGCGGAAGAACTTGTACTCGTCCAGTTCCGCCAAGGCCGTCGTCTTTTTCTCCCGCACGGCAATCAGCCGCTCCAATTGATAGAGCGAGTTGGTCACGATCACCGCGTCGCCGAAGGTTGCCACATAGCAGCTTATGTCGCGTTGGGGACTGACGGCGCCGGTGTAGCTCACCTCGCCAACCCGGCCGTCGACCGCCTTGACCGCGGGGTTCTCTTCAACGGCCGACTTCGCCCGGGCGACAAACACCGCCTGCAAAGCCGCCGGCTGGGTCGCCTCGAAGATCACGGCCACGTCGGTGCCGGTGCGGAAGTACGGATCGCCGCCGGTCAGCGCCACGCTCTTGATCAGCGCCCGGCCGAGCACCCGGTCGAGATCGTCGAGGGCGAAGCACATCTGCCGCTGATACCGTTCCAACGACATGGCGCTTTCAGATCGCAGCTCGGCCGCCTCCAACACCGGCGTGCCTTGCAGCTTGGCCGTGTCGAGAAACTGCGTCAGCGCCGAGAAGCGGGGAAAGAACACCGCGTGCTGGTCGTGCGGAATCAGGCTGGCCAACGGATCGAGCCGCGGATCGATGCCGGCAACCAGTTCCGTCCAATCGAACTCCTGGATCGTGACCCCTTCGACTTCGTCGATCGGCACGAATTCGAGCTTCTCCAACTCAACGGCTGGCAGCTCGCGGTCGAGCTGCAAGTTCTCGCTCACCGCGCGGCCTCCGCTGACCAGGGCGTAGGTATGCGCCATGTCGGCCCGCGGCTGCGGGAAGCGGTTCCAGCGATCGTCGTCCGCTCGCTTGCCCAGTTGCCGCAGGGCGTCGCGCTGCTGGTGACGGAACCACGCGCTGCCGGCGATCTGCTCACTCTGCAGCCGCGCATAGTAGGCCCGCTGGGTCAGCAGAAATCCTTCGCGCCAATTCGCGTTGAACTGTTTGGCCGGCACGCGGAAGCTGAGTTTAACGACGCGGGCTGGCTCGGACATCGGCAGATAGAGCGTGCCGCTCACGTCGCGCGGTTGTTTGACCCGAATCGCGATCCGCGGCCCTTGCGGTGTCTGGTGCATGGGGTTCGCCCCGGGTGCGGCGTCTTCGTTGCGATCCCCAAAATGGTCCTGCTCCAGCGTGAAGTAGACCTCCCCCTCGCCTTCGATCGTGGCCCAAGGCTGCCCCGGCGTGCGATAGTGCGCAAACCCTTGCAGGGTTTGCTTCACTTCGGCCTCGGTCAGATCCTTGGTTTCCCACGGCACGTTCTCCAGGGCCGCCACATAAAAGACGCCGGCGGCGGGGGCCGGCTCGTCGGCGAACAGCGCGGGGGGCGAGATGGCGAGCAACCACAAGAGAAACCACACGGGACGAGCTGGCTTGAGCATAGAACGAATCCTTATCCAGAGTGCGCGCTTCGCACCAGAACAGGCGAAACGCAGAACGGGTGGCCAAAGCGCACTCATTCTAGCATCAAGCGGTTCCCACGCCAGCGACGGGCCGCATCTGCCTGTATTGGACGGGGATTTTTGCTTAACTTGCTCGTCTCCGTGCCCTCCGTGTCTCCGTGGTGCCAGTTGACACTTCAGTGGTTTCGCAAGGCATCGATAAGTTCGTTCTTATTCATCTGAGAGCGACCCTCAATGCCTACCTGCTTCGCTTTTTCGTAGAGCTTGCTCTTCGACCATTCTTCGTATTTCGCCGCCTTGCCCCCTTTGCGAGCCGTCTGTGTGCGCGGGCTGTTGGCAATGCGGGCCGCCTTCTCCTTCGACATGCCCTTGTCTCGGAGGGCTTCGTATTGCTCGTCGTCCTTGACGCTGGGGCCAGGTTTTTTGGTGGCAGGCATGGTTGCGTCTCCTTGGGGAACGTAGCTGATTTTAGCTGTCAGCGATCAGCTATCAGCGTTGTTCGCAACATAGAAATTGGAACTACTGAAATTGCTTTGCAGTTTGCGTGCCATTCCCCGGTCGGACGCTGGCAGCGTCCGCCACGTGCGTCCGCCACGTCGCGTGAAAGGCCGACTGCCACGTTGGTCGCGGCCAAACATGCCACGGCGGGCGTCGGCTGGATTCCAGACTTCCTGTCGCTTGATCAACCGCCGAAGCGCGGAGGAACAAACCTTGGCATGATGTTTGCGGCGGTATACGCACATGGCCGTCCGCGTGGGGCGGCAACTTTTGCGACTCGTTATGGAGAGACAAATCATGATTAGGACTATCACACCCGTGGCGCTGGCAATTGCCTTTGGCATGGCTTCGGTGTTGCATGCGCAGCAAGGCGATCCGCCGCAGCAGCCGCCGACGGAACCGGAGGCACGGCAACCGGGCGAAGCTGTTCAGCAGGATGAAGAAGGGCGTCAGACTGTTCGCCGGGTATCGCCGGACGAACCTGGGTTTCAGATGCAAAGCGATCTGAAAGAGATGACCCAAATGTTGGCGATCGCCAACAAAGCGGAAATTGAGATCGCCGAACTGGCCGTCGAGAAGACCGAGACTCCCGAGGTCCGACAATTTGCCCAACGGATGATCGACGAGCACACCGACTTCATGGAGAAACTGAAACAGTTCGCCCCCCACGAGCGTGCAGCCGATACGGCGACCGCCGCGGACGATCCGCAAGCGACCACCGCCGAAACGGCCGTAGCGCTCGACGAGCACGACAAGATGAAGCAAGTGAAGAAGCGGGCGATCGCTTACAAGCTTTCGCTGACTAAGCAGATTCTCAATCAGCATGAGGGACAGGATTTCGACATGGGCTTTCTGGGACAGCAGATTTTCGCCCACATCGACATGCTGGCGGTGCTGCACGCGGTTAAGGACGAAGGAAACGCGGAATTCCAGGATCTCGTCAAGGAAGGCTTGGAGACCGCCGAGGAACACCTGACCGAGGCGCGGCGACTTGCCAAAACGTTGGAGAATAGAGAGCGGGACGCGACCAGCCCGCTACAGTCCGGCGTCGAGCGGGTGCCCGCAGAAACTCCTTAACGTCAAAGCTGTTTTATTGAAAGTCTCCGAGAGAACGGGCTGCGAAACCGGCCCGTTCTCTTTTTCATTACGCCCTTCGGTACATGAATTGCACTTGGGGAGACGTCGTAAATGGATGCTCCCCGGTTCGCTTTGCAAGGAAACCAAACATGACGCCTTCCCAAGCATTCGCGCCCCCCGAGGCGCCTGAGAAACCGTCCACCCAAAAGATTCCAGCGGCCGCCTCAACCGCTGGTCGTCACCACCAGCAAGGGCCGCCGCCCAACATCAGCGCCCGGGAGCAAAAGTTATCCTTGGCCGCCGGCGCGGGACTGGCTTTGTGGGGAATTTCCCGCGGCAAACTGAGTGGCATCGTCCTGTTGGGAACCGGCGCGGCGCTCATCTATCGCGGGTACAAGCAGCATTGCCACTTATACGACGCGTTAGGTATTAGCACGGCCGATTAGGGCGCCGCCACCTCGGTGCCGGCCCAGCAAGGTTGCCGGGTGGATCACACGGTGATCATTCAGCGGCCCGTCGAAGAGCTATACAGCCGCTGGAGAGATCTTAAGCATCTGCCGACCTTGATGCGGCACCTGAAAAGTGTCGAGACGTTGGACAATGGGCGATCGCGCTGGACGGCGGAAGGCCCATTCGGCCGGCAGGTGGAGTAGGAGGCGGAGATTATCAACGAGCGTGAAAACGAGTTGATCGCCTGGCGATCGATTGAAGGCTCGCAAA
>JBGTJT010000417.1:0-37258 GCA_041744995.1 Pirellulales bacterium
GGCCTGAACGTGGACGGCGAGTATCTGGAACTCGACGTGCCGCTGGACGGCGCCGACGGCCGGCCAACATTGGAGGCACTGTGCGACGGTCAGCCGCACCACCTCGTGGCAACCTACGACGTCGAGTCCGGTTTGCAACAGATCTATCTGGATGGCCAGCGAATCGGCCAGTTGCAACGGCCGGCGGGCAAATCGGTCGTGACCGGCGACATGGCGCCGTTGTACTTGGGCGCTAGCGGCGGAAGCGCCGAGTTTTTCGCGGGCGTGCTGGATGAGATCGCGATCTACGGTGCGGCATTGAGTGAGGAGAATATCCAGAGACACTGGAGTAAAATTAAGGCACATGCATCTTATTTTGACAAAGGCGAGTGACGCGTACCGTCGTCGGAATTCTTCCGCACGACGGCTGTTCGGCATGTCTGCCGGGTTCCCGGCTTTTTTTGAAAAGGGCGTACTGATGAAATTGAAACAAGTTATGGCTACGATTCACGACCGCGCGACGACGAACGGCGTTCGCTTGATGACCTTTGGGGCGGCCATTGCCGCCTTGCTACTCACTATCGGTCCCGTTGCCGACGCGGCAGTGGTCGTTGGCTCCTCGACCCTGATAAACACGCTGGAGTACAGCGATACGTTTACTATCACCAGTGAAGGAGGGGCGACAGGGAGACCGGGTGGAGGAGCTTTTCCGGTAGGCTCACCAGGGATCAACGTCGAAAACAATTACGGCAATCCAGCCCGGGTGTGGACAGATGGCATGTGGTCGATCAACGAGGATAGTAATGTCAGTGACCCCGGAGCTGTTTATGTTGGCAGCGGCGCCGGATCTTCCACGGGACTGACACAGACGGGAGGCGGCGTTGACTACGGAATCGAATATGGTCTGCGAAATAATTTCGTTGTCCAGTTTGACGCGTTCCAATCGCCCGACCGCATCGATATTACGGCGAATGCCACCCGTGATACCATTGCCAGCGGCGGCAATGGACTTTCGGTATTCTTCCGAACAACGGGCAACGTTTTTCCAGAAATCGGTCTATACAACGGGTTGAGTGAGGTTAGCACCGGTCTGACGTCAGGCATCGCATCCATCAATGCTTGGCACAATTACGCCGTTCATTTCGACCAATTGCACAATAAGGTTGAAATATTTGTCGACGAGGTGTCGCGCGGCGTCATCGATCTGGCGACGTTCAACGGCGGCTCCCACAATACGATTTCCAATGCGGCCGTCAGTGTGGGCGGCACGGCAACCACGGGCAATCGCTTCTGGTCCGATAACGTCCAGATCGGCGTGGGCCAGCAAACCGCGGCCCCCGTTGGTACGACGGTCGTACTCAGTACCGACGTCATGCTCAACGGCGGCACGCCGGCCACGTTTACCGACGGCGTCAGCATTGCACGAGGCGTTGAAATCATCCGCAACTTCAACGGTGGGCAATCCTACGCCAGCAATGCCGTGCCTTATACCTCCAATCTTGCCGGGCCGACGCTCGATCTTTCCGGATTCGGTCCGATTCTCGGTTTCCAAGCCGGGAACCTTGGAGCCAACATTCACGGTCGCGGCGGCGATATGTTCCTGCCAGGGGACGGAGAGACCAAAGCTCTCAACAACGGCGGCATCGGCTTTGGCGGGCACTCACCGTGGCTGATTACTTTCGATTTGCAGGAAATCCGCAATCGATTTCTCGGCGACAGCTTGGCTGACCTTGCTCTGACTGGCCGATTCGGCATGAACGGCGAAGGCTCTCCTAACGAGTCGGTTAGTCCTGCCGGCGTCGTGCAGGGATTGATTTACGTGGACGGCATTTTGCAATTCACCAGCGGCCTGAAGTCCATCGCAGATCTATCCGACGCAATCAACCTGACGCTCGATAGTGGCGACCAATTCCTGACATTTGCGATCGTGGCCGGCGATGGTTCCACTTTTTTTGACGACGGCAGCTTCCGCGACATGCAGTTGACCGTAGTACCGGAGTCGGAAACCGTGCTACTGTTTTCCCTCGGATGCGTGGGCCTGCTGTTGGGCCGACTGCGCTTTTCCAGGCAGGCGATTCCGCGCGGCGAGGTCGAGTAGATGTTCGCTATTTGGCAGTCGAACTTGCACGACGAACAGTTTTTGAAGGACGCCCGCATGCCTCCCAACTCGCACATCCACTGTCTCAAGGCCTTTGGCTCTGGGGGGCGAAGTCATGCGGCACCGCTGATCGCCACGGAACAGCGCCGCCGATCTTGGCACGGTTTCACGCTCGTGGAACTCCTTGTGGTGATCGCCATCATCGGCATTCTCATCGGGCTGCTGCTGCCGGCGGTGCAGAGCGCGCGGGAGGCCGCCCGACGGATGCAGTGCAGCAATCATCTCAAGCAGTGGGGCGTGGCGATTCATAATTTCGAGTTCTCCGAGGGGCGGCTGCCTTACGGCAACCGCAGCGTGGAGGCGCCCAACATCCGCATCAGCTACCAGCCGCCGCTGTGGCCTTACATCGAACAGCAGGCGTTATACGACAACTACGACTTTACGCAGGATTTTCACGCCACGCCCGGCGTCCAGGGGAGCAACTGGACTTGGGTGCAGGTGCAAGTGCCGCTGTACTTTTGCCCCAGCGATCGCCAGGGGATGTGGCTTCCGCCGGCCGACATTCACGCCCGTTCCCGCGGCAACTACGTGTTGAACTGGGGTAATACCGACTTCGGCCAAACCGGCGCCCACACCGGCGCCCCGTTCGGCCGCAGCAAGAAGATCACGATGGCGGCCGTCAAGGACGGGCTTTCCAATACGATGTTCATGTCGGAGGTCGTCCAGCCCAGCGAGGACGGCGTTTTCGACTTCCGCGGCGATGTCTTGAACGACGACATGACCAGCGCGCAGTTCATGACCCGCAACACGCCGAACGCAGGCGTCGACTACACGGCGTGCGTGGGCGAAAAGCCCTATCCCGGACCATGCGTCAATCATTGGGCCACGTCCGCCTACGCCAGCGCTCGCAGCCATCATCCCGGCGGCGTGCAGGTACTGATGGGGGACGGTTCGGTCCACTTCGTCAGTAACGGCGTCAACCTGGCCACGTGGCAGGGGCTTGGTTCCACCAAGGGCGGCGAAACCGTTTCCATCAGTTCCTTGTAGAGTTACAATCAAACGGCGAGCGCCATGGGATATCGACGCAGTCACATAAGCAGTTGGATTCTGGCAGGCACCGTGCTCTTGGTCGGCTGCTCCGGCGAGTCTCTCATGCCGGTCTCCGGCGATGTCACGCTGGACGGCAACCCGATCGAAAAGGGAACCATTCGATTCATGCCGGTCGACGGCGTCGGCCCGGCCGCGGAAGCGAAGATCGAGCAAGGCCGCTATGAAGTGCTGGTCCCGGCGGGTAAAAAGAACGTGTTTATTCGCGGTCTGAAGACGATCGGCCACAACTATCCTTCCGGTCCCGAAGGGCCGGCCATCCCAGATTACGAAGAACTGGTGCCGACTCGCTATGAGCGGCCCGGCGCGATCCAATGCACCATTGTCGAAGGCGATCCGCGCCGCGATTTCGAACTTGCCGGAGAGCCGTAACATTCGCCTCCTAAACCCTCCCGCCTCGGATGCTTTCCCCAAGCACAAAGGACGAACGAGATGAGAGATTGCATTCAAGCCATTCTGATACTGCTTCTGGCGGTCGCTTGCGGCGCGACGGCGAAGGCGGAGTCGAAGCCCTCTGCCAATGAGCAGCACTTCCAGGAGCAAGTCGCCCCGATCCTCGCCCGTCGCTGCCTGTCGTGCCATAGCGCGGCCGAGGCCAAAGGCGATATCTCGCTGGAGACCTTCCAGCACCTCGATGAAAACGGCTTTGTCGAACCGGGCGACGCCGACGGCAGCTACCTGGTCGAACTGCTCACGCCGAATCTCGGCAAGGCCGCCATGCCCAAGAATGCCGATCCACTTTCCGAGGAGGATCTGGCGGCGGTCAAGCAATGGATCGACGACGGCGCGCACTGGCCGGCGGAGTTTCGGATCGAAGAACCCCAGGTGGCCGACCTCGACTTCTGGTCGCTGAAGCCGCTCGCCCGGCCGGAACTGCCCAAGCTTATGCCCGAGGAAGCCGCCTGGTGCCGCAACGAAGTGGACTACTTCATCCGCGCCAAGCAGAAGGAACTCGGCCTGGCGCCTGCGCCGGAGGCCGACAAGCGGGTGCTGATTCGCCGGCTCTACTACGATCTGACCAGCCTGCCGCCGTCGCCGGAAGAGATCGAAGCATTCGTCGCCGACGAGGATCCGCAAGCCTACGAAAAGCTCGTCGATAAGCTGCTGGCCTCCGAACGCTACGGCGAGCGCTGGGCGCGGCACTGGTTGGACGTGGTCCACTATGGCGACACGCACGGTTATGACAAGGACCAGCTCCGTCCCAACGCCTGGCCCTATCGCGACTACGTGATCCGAGCGTTCAACGAAGACAAGCCGTACGCACGGTTCGTGCAGGAACAGGTCGCCGGCGACGTGCTGTGGCCCGACACCACCGACGGCGTGGTGGCGACCGGCTTCATCGCGGCCGGGCCGTGGGACTTTATCGGCCACGCCGAGGTGCCGGAGACGAAGATCGACGGCATGGTCGCCCGCAGTCTCGATCGCGACGACATGGTCGGCAGCACCATGAGCACCTTTGTGAGCATGACGGCCCAATGCGCGCGGTGCCACAACCACAAGTTCGATCCGATCACCCAGGAAGATTACTTCAGCCTGCAAGCGGTATTCGCGGCGCTGGACCGCACCGACCGGCCGTACGAAAAGAGCGACGGCGTCGCCAAGCAACGCGCGGCGTTGACAGCCAAGCAAGAGACGCTGGAAGCCGAACTGGCCAAACTCGATGCCGCGGCGAAAGAACGAGGGGGCGAAGAGTTGCAGCGGCTCGACGGCCTGATCGCGCAACTGCAGGCCCAAAAGGATACGAAACTCGACAGGGCCGCCTTCGGCTACCACAGCGGCATCGAGTCGAACCCTGACGTCGAAAAGTGGGTGCAGATCGACCTCGGCGGACCAACCTCGCTGTCAGAAATCATCTACGTCGCTTGCCACGACAACTTCGCCGGCATCGGCGCCGGCTTCGGCTTTCCGGTCCGCTACAAGATCGAGGCCAGCAACGACCCGGCGTTTGAAAATGACGTGCAGACGATCGTCGACCATACCAAGGCTGACGTGGCCAACCCCGGCGTGGAGCTGCAACGCGCCGCGGCCGACGGCGTCACGGCCCGCTACGTGCGGTTCACAGCCACCAAGCTCAGCTTGCGGCAGGCCGACTACATCTTCGCCCTGGGCGAGTTGATGGTCTACTCCGCCGACGGCGTGAACGTGGCTGTGCGGGCGCCGGTCACGTCGCTCGACTCCATCGAAGCTTTGCCGCGGTGGTCGCGGGCGAACCTTGTCGACGGCTACTACTATGGCCTGACTGTTGATCCGGCCGTTAACGACAAGATACTGCAACATCAGGCCCAGCGCACCAAGTTGCTCGACACCCTGTTGACCGCCGAACAGAAGCAGCAGAGCCAGCAACTGGAGACCGAAGCCGCCAACACCGCACAGGAACTGGCCGCCCTGCCCGCGCCCGGCATGGTGTACGCCGGCACGGTCCACTATGGTGACGGCAACTTCCGCGGCACGCATGGCGTGCCGCGGGAGATTCACGTTCTCTCCCGTGGCGAGGTAACCCAGCCGCTCGCGCAGGTCGGCCCGGGTACGGTGCCAATTATCGAAGGAGTCGACCATCGCTGGGAGGAATTGCCGCTCGACGGCGAAGAAGGCCGCCGCCGCGTGAAGCTGGCCGAGTGGCTGGTCCGCGAGGACAATCCGCTTACCTGGCGGTCAATTGTCAACCGCGTCTGGCTGTATCACATGGGCCGCGGCATTGTTGATTCGCCCAACGATTTCGGCCGAATGGGGCAGCCGCCCACACATCCGGAGTTGCTCGACTGGCTGGCGGTGGAATTTCGCGACAACGGGCAATCGTTCAAGCAGATGCACCGGTTGATCTGCAACAGCGCCGCCTACCGGCAGTCGTCGCGGCACGACGAGGCGATGGCGGAGATCGACGGCAGCAACGCCTACTATTGGCGAGCCAACCGCCAAAAGCTGTCGGCCGAGTCGGTCCGCGACACCGTGCTGGTGTTGGCCGGTAAGATGAACTTCGCCATGTACGGCCCGGGCTTTCAGGATTTTGTGATCGAGAATCCGGCCCACTCGCCGCACTACCAATATCACAAACACAATCCGGACGATCCCGCCTCGCACCGCCGCAGCATCTATCGCTTCCTGGTCCGCTCGCAGCAGCAGCCGTTCATGCAGACGCTCGACTGCGCCGACCCGTCGCAATCGATCGCCAAGCGCGACAAGACGCTCACCTCGCTGCAAGCGCTGACGATGATGAACAACCAGTTCACCGTCCGCATGGCGGAGCATTTTGCCAGTCGCTTGCAAAGCGAGCGCGAGACGCTGCCGGAGCAAATCGCCCGCGGCTTTTATCTAGCGACCGGTCGGGAACCGAGCGAAGTGGAGCGGCAGGCACTGGTCGACTACGCCGGCGCCCATGGTTTACCTAACGCCTGCCGTGTAATCATGAACCTGAATGAATCGATGTTTTTAGACTAACAACGTAGCAGCAGGCGGCTCGCCTGCTGCGAACTACCAACAACCCATAGCGCAACCCGCTACAGGCGAACCGCCTGTAGCTACGACTTGGAGCCTACCCATGAATCGCCGCAACTTCCTGATGAACCTCGGCGCCGGCTTTGGCGGCGTTGCGCTGAGTTCCATGCTCGCCCGCGACGGGCTGCTGGCAGCAACCGCAGCCAGCGGCGGCGATACGCAGATCATCCATCATCCGCCCAAGGCGAAGCGGGTTGTGCAGATGTTCATGGCCGGCGCGGCGAGCCACTTGGATACATTTGACTACAAGCCCGCGCTCATCAAGCACCACGGCGAGAAGAGCGACTTCGGCGAGCATGTCGAGGCCTTCCAGAACGGGCTGGGACCATGGCTCAAGTCGCCGTTTGCGTTCAAGCAGTATGGCGAAACCGGCAAGTACCTCAGCGACCCGGTGCGGGCGCTCGGCGATTGCGTCGACGACATCGCCTTTATCCACAATCTGGTCGGCAAGACGGGCGTCCACAGCCAGGCCACGCTATTGCAGGCGACCGGCTTCCAGCGGCCCGGCTTCCCCGGCATGGGCGCTTGGGTCAGCTACGCGCTGGGGAGCATGAACGAGAACCTGCCGACCTTTGTTGTGATGCCCGACCGCCGCGGCTTGGCCTCCAACGGGCAGAAGAACTGGAGCAGCGAGTTCCTGCCGGCGCAACATCAAGGCACGATCTTCCGCGCGGGCGAAGAGAATCCGATCCGCGACCTGTTCCCGGCGGAGAACAGCTACATCAACAGCGACAGCGATGCCGCCGCGCTGGCCGTAATGAAACAACTTAACCAATTGCACGAGGCCGACCGTGCCGGCGACTCGCGGCTGGAAGCCCGCATCCGCAGTTACGAGCTAGCGGCCAAGATGCAACTGAGCGCGCCGGAAGCGGTCGACCTGTCGGGCGAGCCGGCGCATATCCTCAAGCTGTACGGATTGGATCACGGCAAAAGCACCTGGCCCAACGAGATCAACGCCCGGGAAGAGATCGACTACTTCGGCCGCAAGTGTCTTGTGGCCCGGCGGCTGCTGGAGCGGGGCGTGCGGTTCGTGCAGATCTGGTCGGGCTGCGATAACGGTTTCCCCAGGCGCAACTGGGATTCGCACGAGGACATCGCCCGCGACCACGGTCCGCTGGCTGAAGGGATGGCGGTCGGCGCCGCGGCATTCATCCAGGATCTCAAGCAGCGGGGGATGCTCGACGACACGAGCGTCCTGTGGACGACCGAGTTCGGCCGCATGCCGAGCAGCCAGGGAGGCACGGGACGCGATCACAACCCGTTCTGTTTCACCAACTGGCTGTCCGGCGGCGGCATTAAACCGGGCGTCAGCTACGGCGAGAGCGACGAGTGGGGCTACAAGCCGCTCGATCGCAGCAACCCCACGCAGGTCTACGACATCCACGCCACCATCCTGCACCTGCTGGGCATCGACCACACCAAGCTCACCCTCCGCCACGACGGCATCGACCGCCGCCTGACCGATGTGCATGGGCACGTAATCCCTGATATCCTGGCGTAAGAATCGTTTAACCTGCAGCCGCAGGCGCAGGCGGCGTCGGGATCGATGTGCGGTGGGATTGTTAAGCGGCGGCGTGCAAGACATTCATGTTAGCCAACTCATGATAACGGACTTACGTCGTTGCGCCCGCCATTGACGATGGACCGAGTCTGGATGTTGGGTTTGAGGCCAAGAGAGCGCGTTCGCTGGCCAGTTATTTCAAGACTGACAGAGCACCAGGTATCGCCTGCGGCGGTGCCGCCTCAGGGGAAGTTCTTGCTACTCCTTTAGTAATGTACTATAATCAAGACTAATAGCCCATAATATGTTCACTCTATAGTACGTTATGCCGAGTAGTAAACAAGCGTTCCTGCCGAAGCACCAGCGAGTATTCAAGCAAGTTGGAGAGCAACTTCGTTTGGCCCGCCTGCGGCGTCGACTCTCCGCGGCGCAGGTTGCAGAGCGGGCAGGGATCAGCCGCAACACGCTCTATTTGTTGGAAACCGGTAGCGCCAGCTCTTCGATCGCCACCTTGTTCCGGGTGTTGATTGTACTTGGCCTGCAAGAAGACTACGCGCAGATTGCTATGAACGATGAACTGGGCAGGCGAATTCAAGACGCGAAACTCTCTAGCCCGCGCAAGCGCGCCCCCAAGCGATCTCAAACGAAACGAAGCGATTAGAACCGCATGACGCGTGAGATTCATGTTTTCGGTGATTGGCGAGAGCTGGGCGGCGCGCAGCGAATCGGACTATTGCGCGCCGATCGGGTTCATGGTGCGGAAACATTTTCATTTGAATATGACTCTACGTGGTTGGAAAGCGGCCACACGTTCCAGCTCGATCCTGAGTTGCAGTTTTACGAGGGGCCTCAGTATACGGGTAACAAGCGGAACTCAAACTTTGGACTCTTCCTGGACTCAAGCCCCGACCGCTGGGGACGAACGATCATGACACGTCGCGAGGCTATCCTCGCACGACAAGAGAATCGCGACCCGGGCATTCTCTATGAATCAGACTACTTGCTCGGTGTCCACGATCAGCAGCGGATGGGAGGATTGCGGTTTAAGGAAGAACAGGATGGCGAATTCTTGTCCAGTTATGATGGCCAGGATGCACCACCATGGGCGCGTCTTCGCGAGTTGGAGAACGCCGCCTGGCAAATCCAGACGCACGATCGCAATCATGATTCTGAGGTGAGAGAATGGATCCATCTCTTGATGGCGCCGGGTTCATCCATCGGCGGCGCTCGACCCAAGGCGGGTGTTTGCGATGAAGACGACAATCTATGGATCGCCAAATTCCCAGGCCGCAACGACGAGTTCGATGTCGGTGCGTGGGAAATGGTGGCTTACCGGTTGGCTGTGAACGCCGGCTTGAATATCGCGGAGTCCCAGGCTGTTAAATTCGGCAGGCCCCACCACACTTTTATGACGAAGCGTTTCGACCGCGTTGTCGATAATCTGGAAACGAAACGCCTGCACTTTGCCTCAGCCATGACAATGCTCGGATACGCGGATGGAGCCAGCCATCACGAGGGGGCAAGTTATCTCGAGATCGTGGAATTCCTGATGCAACATGGCGCCGAAGTCGAAGTCGATTTGCACGAACTCTGGCGGCGGATTGTATTTTCGATATGTGTCACGAACACCGACGACCATCTTCGCAATCACGGCTTCCTCCTGGAAAACGGCGGCTGGAAACTCTCGCCCGCGTTCGACCTGAACCCGAATCCGGACGGCGCCGGATTGCATCTGAATATCTCGGAAGCCGATAACGCGCTAAGTCTCGACTTGGCCCGTGGTGTTGCCGAATTATTTCGTTTAGGCGGGGCTGAGGCCGATACTATCATTCAACAGGTGCTGGCGTCCGTCGCTCAGTGGAGCGATGAGGCTGATAAACTGGGGATTGCTCGCCACGAACAAGAGCAGATGAAACGGGCGTTTCGGATTTAGCTGGCCGCCTTCCATGAAGGGCTAATGCTACCGCAGAAGAACGAATACTGGTGCGACACCGCCCCAGCATGATCGACAACACAAGAAAGGTGTACAAGATCACCTTCGAGTCATAGCTTCTCCGCCCCCACGCCGCCCGCGCTGCTTGCTCGGGCCAGCACCGCTCCCTTACAATCCCCAATAGGCGGAGCCAACGCGCGGATCCGCGGCTGAAGTTCAACTGCGTTTTATCGCTCATCGCTCCGTGACGAGACGATAAAATGCTATTCGTTGCGATTACATCGTCACATTCAATACACGCGACTTCCAAGACGTTGAAGCCTTCGGGGTGCAAGCTGTGCGGCCGGTCGAGTTTTTGCGAATCCTAGGTGAAATCCCATGAGCACAACCCTTAGTTTGCGACTACCGAACTCCATCCACAAGCAGCTCAAAGAGTATGCCGAGCAGGATGGCATTTCGATGAATCAATTCATCGCCACGGCGGTGGCCGAGAAACTGGCGTCGCTGGCGACAATCGAATATCTGGAGCAGCGCGCTCAGCGTGGCAGCAAAGAGAAATTCAACGCGCTGCTGGCCAATGCGCCGGACGTCGAGCCGGCGGAAGACGACAAGCTTTAAGCGACAATTCAATCATGCGATCCGGCCGACGACGAACAGCACTAAAGTTCGGGACGGAAAAGTCCAGCGGAAGAATCGTTCTGCTTTGACCCCGAACTACACGAACACGCCACAAGCCCGGCCGGCAGTGGATCGTCAGCGGCCGGGCGCCGGGTTTCGCCATCTCATCACCAAGAAGCAGCTCTACCAGTTTGATGCACATCTTCTTGCATGAACTAGGCCACCATCACGACCGCATGACGACCAAGTCGAAGCGTCGATCAAGTCGTGGAGAGGCATACGCTGAGCAATACGCAAATCGATATGCGAATCACATCTGGGATGCGTACTTCAGTTCATTCGGTTGGTGATCCCTATGATCGGCCAGAAGTGGACCATCACGAAAGACGACATCTCCGACTGGACCTGGGAAGCCAAGACAATTTTCAACGACCCATATTCGATAACGATTCCCGATCCAGAGCACTCCGATGAGGAGGAACGTTGGCTGGATATCGGCATATCCGCTGATGGCCGGCTGCTGGTGGTATGGTATACTGAACGTGGCGAGAAAATACGAATAATCGGCTTCTCGCGTTAGGTTGAAACGCGTGGGCACTACTTGTGATTGTGACCGCGTTGATTTTCGTCGTTATTGACCGAATCGCATGCGCCCGATCGTTTTGGTATGCTAAACATCGCCGGCGGATGGAGCTGACCGAAAGCGCACCGGACAAAGGACAGGCCTCCGGCTCGGCAACTCATTCGCCAACCAAGTACCCGACTGAAATCTCATCCCGAACATGGACGAATCACCATACGCTTCACCGCGATACACCGCTGACTCATCCATGCCATCCGCAACGCGTCCGCTCGATACCCTGTGCTTCGTCATTAATTTCGCGGTTGCCATCCTCTTCTTGATCGCGTGCGTTGTCTCGATTGGTGCCGCCGACAATTTCTTCGCCTTCATTGGCGGTTTGCTTTTTGTGCTCCCGGTTTGCTGCTACGCGATCGCCGAATGGGTATGCTGGTACCGAAAACGGCACTGGCTTTTTCGCCAACTCGGGATATTAAACCTACTGCTTGCCGGATTCGTCGTGTTTGGACTTGTAACAAATGTCGGCGAGGCATTTATGGCCGACGAACCGATTGATCCCTGGTTCATCACAATATTTGGGAGTGGCTTCGCATTCGTCGCGGGTTACCTTGTTTGGTGTGGATGGCGACGCTTTCACGCGATCCCCAGTGTACCCGACACGATCCAGAACGACGGGTAAATCGGGGAAGTGCGGTCAATCGCTGTCCGCGCTGCCCACAACATCTGGCATGCGCCGTCCGCACCAGGCGGTTCGACGTAGTGGAGCAAGCTCGGCGTAGAAAGATGTTGAAGTCTGCCGCTTTGACCCTTAAAATACGAATTGGATGATGCCGTCCTGCTCGAGCCAGTGTAGGGGCAGCGGCGGGGAGGCCGTGCTTGGTCTATGCGTTTGGGGATCTCTTCACGGGGACAAGAAATGTCAACCGAAAGTATTTCTATTACCGTTGACGCCGATGCAGCTCGTACGTTCTGCCAAGCATCGCCCGATGCGCGTCGCAGAATAGAGTTTCTTCTCGGCCTGCGTTTGCGTGAACTGACCTCGAAAGATGCACGTTCTTTGCAGGTGATTATGGACGAGATCGGCACGGAGGCGGAGGCTAAGGGACTTACGCCCGATATGGTGGAGTCGATGCTACGTGACGACTGATTGGCGGACGGTCCTCGACACTGGCGTGGCAGTCAGCGCCATATTGCTCACGACACCCTATGATTCCGTTGAGCACATGCAGTCGGAAGTCCAGAGAGATATAAACGAGTGGACAGAGGTCGACGGCACCTAACCACCGGCTGCCGTTGACCGGCGACGCCCGCGAGTACAATGAGGCGGTCGGTTGGACGCCTGCTCCCGCGGGTGGCCGGCAACTGAGCCTTTTACGTTCTGCCAATAAGAAACGATGCCGTTCGCTGTGGAACATGATGGTTTCGCGATCGCTCAAGGCATTGTCGCCGAGACGGATCGTCGCCTCCTGCTCGATGCGTTGGGCGTCCCGCAAGGTGCTGGTGCGCGTGGGGTGCTCGCCGCTTCCGCTGTTCGGGCATTTGCGCGATCCGAAGCGATTGAGTCGCTTGTGTCAGCATATCTCGGTGGTCGCCCGATGCCGGTTCGGGCAATCTTCTTCGATAAATCATCGTCTTCGAATTGGCTCGTTCCATGGCATCAAGACCTGACTATCGCGGTAGCGAGCAAGTGCGAGGCGCCAGGATTTGGGCCGTGGAGCATGAAGGATGGGATTCCGCATGTCCAGCCGCCCGATGAATTGCTCAAGCAGATGATCGCGTTGCGGCTTCATCTCGATGATTGCGATGCGTCGAATGGAGCCCTGCGAGTAATCCCGGGGTCGCATAAATCCGGTCGGCTGAATCCCGATCAGATTTCCGCTGTGCGAGCATCATCCGCAGAGGTGGTGTGCGAGGCTTCAGCGGGAGATGCTCTCCTCATGCGGCCGCTTCTCCTTCATGCGTCGAGTAAGTCCGTCAGTAATCGGCGAAGGCGGATCCTCCATATCGAGTATTGCTGCGGCGAGCTTCCCGCGGGCATGACGTGGCACGATGCGGCATAATCAGGGCAGGCAGAATCTCGTTCGTCGCGTACCAATGAGAGAGGCCGCTTGACGGTGACGGTCAACGAACGCGACAACGATTTGGACGAAGGGCGGTTGACCTTTGAATCGTCGCCTCGTTTATTAACTATGTCGATGCGCCTCGGTCTGCTGAGTCATGTCCTCGCTCCCGCACTGCTTGTTCAGTTGAACCTTCGACTGGGCATATCCTCGTCGCAACTGTGCCAGATCGACCATATTGAGAATGCTGGCTGCCCCGTTCTCGTTGCTGGCGGAGACCGCGACGCTCATACAACGTTTCTGGAGACTCAACGGCTCTTTCAGGCAGCATGGGAACCGAAGCAACTTGTTATCTTCGAGGGTGCGGCTCACAATGATTTGTTGACGTACGACCATGACAAGTATTGCGAGATCGTAGCGTTCCTCGATGCGCACTTGTCGATTAACGCAACCGAGAACAAACTCGTCCAGCAAGCCACAGAACAAGCGGATGAACGCGAACCGGAATAGGTCGGCTGGCTCGCATTGCTTGGCAACCTCAACTCCCGGCCCCGTGATACGGGTCGTGCGATCTTGATATGGAGACCGACAGACCCAATATTCTGTTCGTTTGTGGCCGCAACCAGTGGCGCAGTCCCACGGCTGCGCGCTTGTACGCCAATGACCAAAGGATCAATGTTCGCTCCGTTGGCATGAGCCCAAGGAGTAACCGCCGGATCTCAAGCGCGGACATCGAATGGGCAGATCTCGTTCTCGTTATGGAGCGCAAGTACAAGGCCAGGCTCCTCGGGACTTTTCGCGATCTTGATCTGCCAGTGATCGAATCGTTGGAGATTCCGGATACCTACCAGTACATGGATGAAGAACTGTTGCAACTCATCCGGGAAGGAACCGAGTTCTGTCTCCGTAGTAGGCTCGGGATCGAACCAACCGCTGGATCAGACGGCTTCTCGTGTTAGGTTGAAACGCGTGGGGCACTGCTCGTGCCTGGGACCGCGTTGATGTTCGTCGTTATTGACCGAATCGCACGCGCCCGATCGTTGTGGTATGCTAAACATCGCCG
Organism: Pirellulales bacterium; assembly: GCA_041744995.1. Taxonomy (GTDB): domain Bacteria; phylum Planctomycetota; class Planctomycetia; order Pirellulales; family UBA7805; genus JBBDLY01. The sequence continues at coordinate 14,432 of JBGTJT010000417.1, forward strand.
GCGGATGGAGCGGAGCGAAACCGCACCGGACAAAGGACGAGCCTCCGGCTCGGCAACTCATCTGCCAACCTGTTCTGTGCCTCAACTGAAGCAGCCCCAAGAAATGGAAAACTTGCTGGATGATTCACCGCGAATACTGATTGTCGCTGGCCCGAATGGATCGGGGAAGACGACGCTTGCGCTCGAGTACTCGCGGGAATTTGGGCTTCCCTACGTGGGCGCCGACGCGATTGCTGCGACGCTGAATCCCGCCAATCCCATGGCTGCCCAAGTAGCTGCGGGCAGGCAGTTCCTACAAACGCTGGAAGAATACACGTCGCAGAAGACGTCCTGCGTCTGCGAATCGACTCTTTCCGGTTTGACGATGCGGAACTTCATCGCGTCGGCGACGAAGGCTGCGTATTCCATCGACATGGCGTTTCTGTTTGTAGATTCTGCAGACGCATGCGTTGCCCGAGTCGCCGAACGTGTCCGAAAGGGCGGCCACGACGTTCCGGAATCAGACATTAGACGCCGATTCAAGAGGTCGCTTCGCAACTTCTGGCGAATCTATCGTGAACTGGCCGATAACTGGGTATTGGTTTATAATGGCTTGACAACGATGCAGGACGTCGCGAGCGGCTCCCGCGACCAAACCACGGTTCGGAATCAAGAACTCTACTCGGCCTATTTGGCACTTGTTGGTGAAACACCATGATTCGACCTCGATTGACTGCCGAAACTTATGCGACTATTGATGAGATTGTCCGCGTGGGAAATCGTGCCGTCGCCAAGGCCCAGGACGAAAGTAGGCGGCTGGGAGTTCCGAACGTCTACTCGATCAATGGCCGACTCTATTACGAGACATCCACCGGCGAACTCTCCACGACAGACCCTTACGACAACGGTCCGCGCGTCACAGAACAAGCGGATGAACGCGAGGCGGAATAGGCCGGGCTGGCTCGCTCATCGTGTTCGGCAACATCCTCACCGAACTCCCACCCGCGTTTGCACTTTCTAAAGGCACTACGGTTGAAGTCAATCTCGATGAAGTGTTGTCGGTTCGAAATCGCTAACCATTAAGACATCGTCCACTCGACGACTTCGCCCGCGAGATTGGCCGTGTTGACGGCTCGGAAGGAACGGCGTTCGCGAGATTTCGCGGGCACGTCGAACTGGTTGCCGGCGATGGCTTCCCAGGGACCGGTGGCAACGCGCGACTCGAAATGGCTGAAGTTGGGCGCCCAGGTCGACAGCGTCAGGCGCGTGCCGCCGTCGGGCAGTTCGGTGCAGGCAACTTCCGTGCGTCCGACCGGCCAGTTGATCGACGGCTTCTGGTCGGCGAGCAACTGCTCCGCCTCGGGGATCAGTGGCGGGATGATCTTGCCTGGCGGGGCGGCCAGGAAGAATTGCTTCACCGCGGCGGGATGCCCGGGCGGATAGTGCGAACCCAGGTAGTCGTTGCGGTGGGCGTAGTAAAGATACTGCCCGAATTCCAGGTTCATACCGGTCACGCTGCCGCCGCGCATGTTCCTTTCCCGCAGCGACTCGCCGGCGGCGCCCAGGGCAACGACCTCGACGCCGCTCAGTTCACCGCACCGTCCCTTGTGTCGCTTGACGGAATCCAGGACGGCGTCCGGCGGCAATCGTGCGTCGACACCGAGTTGCTGTTTCAGCTCGCTCCACGCCTGCTGCAGATCGAGCGCCCCAAGCCATTGTCCCGCCCGGCGGTAAGCCACATTGAAGTCGCAATCGATCAGCACCCACTGTCCGTGCTGCGGCAAGTAAACCTCGGTGGCGGCATGCCCCAATCTGCTGCCGTCGCGGCTCATGCCGAGTAGTCGCGCGGTGTAGCCGCGGGTAATCAGGGCATGCCCAAGCAGCAACGCGAACGGTCGGCAGGTAAGCGGCGTGCCAGAGCGGGCCAGCCGCAGCAATTGGTGCGGGTCGTCCATGCCTGGCGGCCGATCGGCCACGCCATGTTCGGTCAGCCCGCGGAGCCGATCGCAGATTTCAAACGGATCGTGCCGCCCGTCGAGCACCTTTTCGCACGCCTCGGCAAACTGCACCACGCGGGGGTGGCCGAGCGCCTCGTGCTGAAAACTCTGGGCAAGCGATGCCGCGCCGCTGCCGCCGCCGGGAGCACCTGGACCGTAGTCGACCTCCGTCCGCACCGACGGATCATAGACCCGATACGCGGCCGCGGCCAGCTTCAGCTTGGTTCTTCGCAGCCAGTGGGTCGCCATCAGCCGTCCGTTCCGTGGTATCGTGCGTGGCGTGCTAGCGTGGCTGCATATAGGCGGACAGGTTGCCGCGCGTCGCCTGCGGAGGAACCGCGTCGGCGATATCCTTGTCATCGGCCAACGTAAAGGCGATGACCAGCGGAAATTTCCCCTCCGGCGGATCAGGATTGTACCGGCCGGCGCCCCAATGTTCCCCGAGGACCAGCAGGTCGAAGCGAGTCAAGCCAAAGCGGTTCGCTGTTACCAGGCCCCGCAGTTTCGCTCGGTATCCCCGCTCGCCGTCGGCGGTTTCAAGATGCAGCTCTCCCTGCAGGATGCCGTCGGCCAGCGTCAAGTCGCATTGGCGAATCTCGTCGGCCCGCCACATGGGCGGCTCGCCCCGGGTGTTGTCGACCAAATGAAACCGCGCGATTCGTTGCCGTAGCGACTCGGGAACGGCGCCGTCGACGATCGAGCGAATCTCGTCGGCGGTAATCCACAGGTTGTCGCGGGAAACCGCCTGCTGGCGTATCGCCAGTCGCTCGTCCTCGGTCGAATCGTAGCCGCCCAACACCTGGGCCTGCACTCGCACAGTCGCCACGTCGGCCGGCCGGGTGATGTTCCAGTTGTCTTGGGAGTCGTCGTCCTCAATCGCCTGGTACTCCGCGCCGCGGGCGAGCAGCACGGTAAACTCGTTAGCGGCTTCGACCAGCTTCTGATGCAGGAAATTGGCGGAATGGGTGTTGGAATAATGAAACAGTTTGCCGTCCGGCGCGGCGATGTAATAGCCTTGCGTCGTCAGATTGAAATCCCGGCGGGGGCCTTGGCCGGCGATCTTGCGATAGAACTCGCCTTCGGCGTCTTGCTGTCGACGCTCGTTGGCCTGATTGATCGCTACCGGGACGAACCGCGTCCGCAGCAGCCGAATGATGCGAGGATCGGAGAAGACCGACACGCGGCCGATGACGCCGTTGTTTCACGTGCAGCCCAGCGGATTACCGTCCATCGCCCAGATGAAAATCGGCATCTGCCGTTGGGCCGCCTCGCGTTGCGCAGCCAGTAGTTCGATCTTCCAGGGCACGGTCCGCCACGCTTCGTCCGGAATGGCCGCGTACCGCCGATGCGCCTGCTCGAACTTCTGCCGGAAGAGTTCGGTCTCGTCCGCGGTGGCGACGCCGGGGGCGGCAACGAACAGAGCAAGCGACATTGTGAAATAGGAGTAGGAATGTCGCATGGGAAAACCTCCACAAACCACGTTCGAGGTGCCCTTTTAGTATGCACGCTACATCACGGTGGGGCAAAGTGGAATCCTGCCAGAACGTTCGAAATTGCCTGACGTTAATGTCGGGCTCGATTTTGGTTTGACGCGAGAATGAAACTCCCCAATCCCTTTGAGGCGCCCTCAAAATTGGCAAAGACTGCGGGAAAACTTGACTCTCTCGCCTGTATTGCCGATGATAAAACTAGTTTAACTAGTTAAAGGCGATAAAATGAAAGCCAATGAATGGAGCGTCGCCGACGCCAAGAGCAAACTGAGCGAGGTACTGAACCGCGCCGAGCGGGAGGCCCAGGTTATTACCCGACGGGATCGACGGTACGTCGTCATGGATGACGATCATTATCGTCAGCTTACCGGCGCAACGCCCACGCTCAAGGATCTGATCCTCAACGGGCCGAGCCTCGAGGGGGTGGATCTCAACCGTGACCGATCGCCCGACCGGGAGCTTGACCTGTGAGAACCCTGGTCGACACCTGCGTGCTGTCGGAAGTGCGCCATCCCCAGGGAAACCCGCAGGTCCGCGAGCGGTTTGAGGCGATGGCGGCCGAGACGATCTACCTGAGCGTGATTACGGTCGGCGAAATCATTAAGGGTATCGAGAAGCTTGGCCACGGCCCGAAGCGCCGGGCGCTGACGGTTTGGCTGGAGGAACTCTCTACCGTCGCCGGTGACCGCATCCTCCCAATCGAATCGGAGACGGCGGTCATCTGGGGTGAGATCACCGCGCGCCTAGAGAAAGCAGGCCAACGACTCCCGACGAGCGACGGCCTGATCGCCGCCACGGCCCTCCGGCACGGGCTGCACCTGATGACCCGCAACGTCGGCGACTTTGAATCGACGGGCGTGATGCTGATCAACCCCTGGACCGATGGCTCGGAATAAACGGCTCACCAAGCTCGGCATACAGAAGAGTGCTACCTTGGTTTGCGCAAGTCGCTCCAGACCGCAAATCGAACCGCTCTAGTCTTCGGCGAGCACCTGAAAGTACAACTGGCGAAATACCAAGAAATTCATCCAGTTCCGCAAGGCATAGCCCGAGTTTCGCAGGTTCTCCGGGCTGTAGTCGCCCACTTCGCCGCCGCTGGGATGCACGCCGTCGTGGGAGATCAGTGTGCCGTCCCAGGTATCCCCGGGCCGTAGCGTCACGATCGCAGCGTGGTAATCGACCAGCGGCAGATTTAGCCCGTTGGCGACGTGCCGGATGATCTGGTTGATCTGCGCGACCGCTTCCTCCCGATCGCGCCGCGGCGGGATCGTATTGAGGATCGGCACGCAGCCCGCCTCGGCGCATTGGCGAACGATGCTCACCAGGTGTTTCTGGAAATCGGCCGGCACCTTGCCGTCGGAGATGTCGTTGGTGCCGATCATGATGATCGCCGCCTCGGGCTGCTGCTTTTCCAGCACCGCTCCGACCGCGGCGGCCAGTTGATCCGCCCGCCAACCCGATTGGTTGGCGAACGTCGGCCCCTTGTCGCGGGTGCCGCGGATCAGTCCGCTCCAGGTGGTTCGCGGCGGCAGCTTCGGCAGGTCGTCGCTATCGGTCAGGTAACGCTGCGGCGGCTTGTTGCCGATCGGCGCCCAGAAGGCCAGCGAATGCGTGATCGAATCGCCAAACTGGGCCACGTAGCCGGGCGTGCCGTCGAACCGGGCGTGGATCCGCCGCACCATCTCAAGAACCTTGGGCGGCTGCACCGCCAATCGTTGCGGATCGAAATCAACAGCGGGCGCCGCGTCTCTGTCGTCCGCTTCCGCCGCGCCGTTTTGCTCGCCGCCAAGTTTCGCCGGCAGTGCGATCAACTGGTTGAGCATCTTAGCCGACAGAAACTGCTGGCCGACGTTCTCTGCATGCTCGGTCGCCAGGTCGCCGACCACCTGGTTGTTCTGGGTCTCGACCTGACTGGCCCGGGCGATTAGCGGCGGGGCGTTGATTAGCAGGTTGTTCTCAATCCGCAGATTCTCGTTCGTGTCCTGCGACCAGATCAACCGTCGCCGCCGGCTGTTCGGTTCGTGGACCGTGTTGTTATAGATCAGGCAGTCGCGGGTGTATGCCGCCAGGATGCCCGTCTCGGGACAGCCCGAGACAAAGTTGTTGCGGACCATCACGTCCACGGCATGCATATCGGCCCCGCCGCGATGCGGATTGCCCAGCGAGATGCCGACGTCGCAATCGAGAATCACGTTCCGCTCCACGACACACTCAGTGGAGTTGTGCCACAGGAATACCGCCGCCCGCCCCTCCCGCGTGCGGCCTTGAATGCCGACGAAGATGTTGTCGCTGATCGTCCACCCGCGGGCGTTCATCACGTCGATGCCGCCGACATAGTTGCCCCGGAACGTGCTGGCGGTATCGGTCGAGTCGTCGGCATATTGCTTGGGTCGATCGTTGTAGAACAGGCAATACTGGATGCGGCAATCGCGGACGCCCTGGGCCTGCTTCTCCTCCGGCAGCGCCGGTCCCTTGATCGCCCGCTGCCAGATGTTGTGCAGAAAGCAGTTGTAGATGGTGACCTTTTCGGCCCCCAGGTCGGAGTTGATCTTGATACCGTTGAACTTGACGTTCTGGATCTTCAGATTGGCGATCGTCACGCCGGTGGCGCCGGTGACGGCCAGCAGTTCGCCATGCCGGCTGTTGGCCCCGTCAAGAATCACCCGCCGCCGGTCGTTCGACTCGCCGCGAATAGTGACGTTGTCGGTCTTGATGGCAAAGTACCGGGGCATCATGTAATGCCCATCGGCCAACATGATCGTACCGCCCGGCTCAACCACCTCAGCCGCCCGATAAAGCTGCTCGACGTTGGAGACACGGATGACCTGGCCGGTAGGGGCCGGCAGCGGCGGGGGGATGGGGGACCAGTTTCCTGACGGAGCGGCCGTCGCCCCGGCCGATAAAGCCAGAATCGCGAACGCGGTCAACGTTAGTTGAACCTTAGCGAGCACAGAAAGTCCTGTCCGTGGGGATTGGAATGATCTACAAAACCGCATTATAGAGATTAGGCGCGATTGTTCCAAAACTACGCGAACCGCCAGTCGATGCCGCCAATTCGAGAGTTCGGTCAAACTGGACAATACCCAAAATGATACACATTATGAACGGCCGGGGTGGGTCTCCGGTAAACCTGAGAGCGCTTGGCGGTCAGATCGATCGGTAAAATACTGCCTCGCGTAAAATTCGCGGTATTTTCCGCTCTTGACCCGTTTCCACCACGCTTCATGTTCTTGGTACCACGCGATCGTCCGCTGCAAGGCTCCTGGCCACTCGCTACGAGTCGGTTGCCAGCGGAGTTCCCCCTCAAGCTTGCTGGCATCAATGGCGTAACGTCGGTCATGACCGGGACGATCCGGCACGAACTCGATCGACGCCGCACCCTTGCCCATCAGTTCGAGAATCTTGTGCGTGAGCTCAAGGTTCGAGCGTTCGTTGTTACCCCCAATATTGTAAACCTCGCCGACGCGGCCTTGCTCCAGCACCGTGAGCAGCGCTTCGCAGTGATCCTCTACATGCAGCCAATCGCGAACATTTTTCCCGTCTCCATACAGAGGCACTTTGGACTCCTCCAGTATATTTGTCACAAACAACGGGATCACTTTTTCCGGAAACTGATAGGGCCCAAAATTGTTTGAGCAGCGGGTTACCAGAACGCTGCTCCCGTGAGTCCGGTGATAAGCCAGCACGAGCAAATCGCTGGCTGCCTTGCTGGCGCTATAGGGGCTATTGGTGTGCAAGGGCGTCTGTTCAGTGAATTTCAAATCCGTCTGATCCAGCGGAAGAGAGCCATAGACTTCATCGGTGCTGACATGGAGGAAACGCTTTGGGCTGCCTCTCCCCCACACTTGCAGTGCGGCGTCCAGCAAGACTTGAGTCCCCAGGACATTCGATTCTATAAACGGCCTAGCATCAATAATAGATCGATCAACATGGCTCTCGGCGGCTAGATGAACAACTGCGTCGCAGTCCGGCAGCAAAGTCTCCAGCAACGGGCGGTCGACAAGATTGCCATGCACAAATCGATAGCGAGGTTCCTCGGCCAAATCTGCTAAATTCTCGAGGTTGCCGGAATAGGTCAGGGCATCGAGATTGGTGATCTGATAATCGGGGCGGTGGTCCAGCACAAACCGGACGAAGTTCGAGCCAATAAAGCCGCAGCCTCCGGTGACCAACAGATGGCAACTCATATCAGGTGAAATTCCTTTGGTGCGGAGTTCAAGAATCAATCTCGGGGAAGCAGGCTGCGTAAGTAGTCGCCGTAGGGGTTTTTCAATTCGCTCCCGAGCTGCGCCAGTTGCTCGACATCGATGAAGCCCATCCGGTAGGCGACTTCCTCGATACAAGCGATTTTCAGTCCCTGGCGTTCTTCGATCGTGTGTACGAAATTGGCGGCACCAAGCAATGCCTGCTCCGTGCCGGTATCGAGCCAAGCAAAACCGCGTCCGAATCGCTCAACATGCAACGCTCCCTTCTCCAGGTAGACTTGATTGACGTCGGTAATCTCTAGTTCGCCGCGTGCAGAGGGTTTCAGATCAGAGGCAACTTCTAGGACATCGTTGTCATAAAAATACAGACCCGTGACTGCCAGGTTGGAACGCGGGGCGGAGGGTTTCTCGATCAACCGCACCGGTCGCCCCGAATGGTCCATCTCAACGACACCGTAACGCTCCGGATCGCGGACTTCGTACGCAAACACCGTGGCACCTTCCGGGCGGCATGCAGCCCGATTAAGAAAATCCTTCAACCCCTGGCCGTAGAAAATATTGTCGCCGAGTACCAGTGTGACGGGACTGGTTCCCACAAACTCCCGACCAATCAGGAAGGCTTGGGGCAGCCCCCCAGGTTCGTCCTGGACCGCATAGGAAATCGAGATGCCGACTCGGCTGCCATCTCCCAAGAGTTGCCGGAACGCCTCGACGTCGCGCGGCGTGGAGATCAACAGGATCTCGCGAATGCCCGCCAGCATCAGAACTGAAAGTGGATAGTAGACCATCGGTTTGTCGTAGACCGGCAGCAATTGCTTGCTGACCGAGTGGGTGATCGGATACAACCGGGTGCCCGCTCCACCGGCCAGAATGATTCCTTTGCGATGCATGTTGGTTATCCCGGGATCCGTGTGGTCGCTTGCTGTTCTTGGTAATTTCCGACTGGTTGGGGCTTACCGGCCTCAGTGTCCTTGGTGAGTACCGTGCGGATCGTATACTGCGGCTTACGATTGATATTCAGATGCACCCGCCCTATGTATTCCCCAATGATTCCCAAGGCCAGAAGCTGAAGTCCCCCCAGTACCAATACGGCGACTATGATCGATGCGTAGCCTGGCACCATGATGTTCGACAGCAGAGCCTGGATAAGGTAGTTCGCGCCGGTCGCCAACCCGATCACGGCGGCCAGGAATCCCACGCAGGACGCCACTTGCAGCGGGATCAACGAAAAGTTTGTGAACAGATTCAATGCCAGCGTGATGAGTTTTCCGAGTGAGTAGCCGCTGCGACCGTTGGCCCGCGGGTGGTGCTCGACGATCACTTGGCCAATCCGTTGCGTATTCCATGCGAACAGCCCGTCGAGAAACGTGAAGTTCAAATTGTAGGGCAGGATCGCCTGAACAAGTTCCCGTCGCACGGCACGGAACGAGGTCACCGTGATTCGGGACCGGAACACCAGACGAAAAAACGTGTTTACCACCACTGATCCGAGATTGCGACCGCCCGTGTGTTGTTTGCGGCGGTATTCTCCATACACCAGATCATAGTCGCCCGCCTCCAAGTGCGCTATAAGCTTAGGGATCTCTTCGGGCGGATTCTGTAGGTCGTCATCCAGCGTCACGAGGACTTCGCCCCGGGCTTGGCGAAATCCGCACATCAAGGCGTTGTGCTGGCCGTAGTTCCGCATCAAGCGAATCGCGGTCACGTGCAGCGGGTCGGCCTCCGCCAATTGCTGCAGGACATCCCAAGCGGCATCCGGGCTGTTGTCGTCGACGAATATGATTTCATAACTTGGCTCGCGCGCTGCGAATACGGCTACGATCCGCTCGTAGAGCGATTGTAGCGTGCTTTCAGAGCCATACACGGGAATCACCAAAGAAATCCGCGGTACTATGGAGTGGTCTAATGAATGCGCTGAATTCGCCACAAGGATTGCATCGGCTAGGGGATGGGACTGTAAGGGGACTGGGGCCAAAAGTGATAGACGTGTTCGACACGGGTCCGTTGGTAACCCTGCCGCTCATAAAAACTGCAAGCCGGCCTATTGTCCAGTTGAGTGACGACCTCCACCGTACGAATGCCCTGCTCGCTCGCCCACTGGTGAGCCGCGCGCAACAAGGCACCGCCGACACCGAGGCCCCGCATCGCCTCGACAACCGCGATCAACCCCAGCACCGCCCGATCAGACTGGACGGCCACCGTCACGAATCCCACCAGCTTGGCGTGGGCAGCTTCCGCAATAAAGACCGCATCGGCCACCTCATGGAGCGTACTGCGATTAATCCAAGTATAGTATAGCTGCTCAAAAATCGCGCGCGGAAACCGCGGGTCGAGCCGAAATCGCGATTCCAACCCCGCCTCCAGGCTGAGTTTTTGCAAGTCCGCGGAGGCGGTACTCACCGGATGCTCCCGAACTATAAGACGCGGTTCACCAGGGCTTGCGGTGACATACTGTGCGGCGGTGTCCGACCGCTCAAACACCGCCTTTCTGGCCACCAGCGCACCGCCAAACTCTGCCAGAAGCGAGTCGGTCACGGGAGCTTCCGGCGAACTAAACCAGTACAACAACCGCACTCCTTCCGTCCTGGCCCGTCGCAACACTTGGTGCAACTCCAGTTGGCTGGTGACTTTGCCCGTAATGCGGCTAACGGGAAAACCGAATTCGCAGGAATCCCAGGCCAATTTGGTCAACACAGGAGAGGTCGACATTACGACAATTTCTCCCGTTTGAGCGTCGCTGGTGGCTTCCCGGCTGACTGCGATTCGCCTTCCTTCAGGAATCGTCGGACGGTTTCACAGATAAGCTGCTGATCGTCTGCCCCCAACTCGACAAACATCGGCAGCCGCAATAGCCGTACGCTCAAATCTAGCGTCTGCGGCAGATCGTCTGGTGGTTGGCCGAGCGAGCGTCCCATCGGAGAGTCGTGCAACGGAACATAGTGAAAGGCGGCGCGAATCCCAGCCGCCTGAAGATAGTGCAGCAACGCGTCTCGTAGCGCACCGGTGGGCAACAGCAGATAGAACATGTGGTAGTTGCTAGTGCAGTCAGCGGGCATCCTTGGCAGTCGCGCTAGCCCCAAGTCCTCCAGCGATTGCAAGCTATTCTGATACCGGTCGTAAACTGCGGCCCGCAAGCGGGCAATCTCGTCCAGTTGTTCAAGTTGTGCCAGCAAGAAGGCACAGGCAAGTTCACCTGGAACGTAACTGGAGCCGATGTCGATCCAGGTGTATTTGTCGATTTCGCCGCGGATGAACTGCTGGCGATTGGTACCCTTGTCCCGTAGGATCTCCGCCCGCCGAAGGAACCGCTCGTCATTGACGCATAAAGCGCCCCCTTCTCCGCAGACATAATTTTTGGTGTCATGAAAGCTGTAACAGCCCAGATGCCCAATCGACCCGAGTGGTCGTCCCTGGTAATGCGAGTTCACTGCTTGGGCCGCGTCCTCAATCACGATCAACCGATGGCGTTTGGCAATTGCCATGATCGCTTCCATTTCGCAAGCCACCCCAGCATAATGGACCGCTACGATAGCGCGGGTGCGATCCGTGATGACGGACTCGATCTTCGTCTCGTCGAGATTGAGCGTATCCGGCCGAATATCAACAAAGCGGGGCTGGGCACCTGCTCGGACAAACGCGGTAGCGGTGGAGACGAACGTGTAGGAAGGCATGATCACTTCATCACCCGGCTGCAGGTCGCAAAGCATCGCCCCCATTTCCAAGGCGGCGGTGCAGGAGGGAACCATCAGCACCTTACGGATCCCAAACTGCTGTTCCAGCAAGGCTGCACAGGCCTTGGTGAACTTGCCATCACTGGCAATTCCAGTTTCCGTGACGGCTTGAGAAACATACCTCAGTTCATTGCCAGCAACGTAGGGTTTCGTGAAGGGAATGGGCTGGTTCATCAAACGCTTCGGGAGAAATGGGCCGCTTGCAAGGAAAATATCAGCCAGAGCAATAGGGAAGGCACGAGCAAGTTACTAATACACATCAAATCAGCTCAGCAACGGGGCATGGCCCAATTTTAATCGGTACCACGGCGACAGCGCAGGCCGAGCCTACGTAGCATAGTTGATGGCTATGGTTCAGACAAATGGCCGCCGCCGGTTTTTAATTCTCCGGCCCGCGATTGAAAGGCTGGCGACTCGTCGTGGAACTGGCCGCTCTCTTGGTTTAGGATAGGGAACGGAAATCGCGGTAAAGATTCGATCGGTAGCCGATTCTCAATCGATACTTCGCCATCGTTAGTTCGATTCGGCTTCACCACGACATTCGTTCGCTCAAGCGTTAGACTTGTTGGCTGTGTTCAAGGGGATGCCAGGGTGATCGAGCAAAAAGCGGAATACGCGTCAAAGACGGAACACTCGCCACGGGTAGAGGCGGTGCTCCGACGGAAACGGACCCTGGCGGGGGCGGCGATCGTCGCGGTGGGTGCGGTGTATTTGGGCTTTCTTTATCCGAGCCCGGAATTCTGCGCCTACAACAAGGACGACGCCGGCTGGTTCATGACGATGGGGATGAATCTCGCCGAGTACGGGCGCTATACGACGGACACCTTTCCGCAAGAGGATTATGGTCGCCACGCTACTTGGCCGCCAGTATTTCCGCTGCTGCTCGCGGCGGTGGTTAAGTTGTTTGGCCTGAACTGGTATGCGATCAAGTTGCTGATGGCCTGCCTGGGGCTGGCAAATCTGTGGCTGCTGTGGCTGTTGTTGCGGACCGTCACGGCTGAACGAGGTGAGTCTGATCTGGCCTGTTGGACGGTATTGCTCACAGCCTTGTCGCCAATGTATTTTTTATTCAGCCATATGACCATGACGGAAATTCCGTTCATGCTCGCCAGCACCGCTGCCTTGCTGTTGCTGCTGCGCACCACAACCTGGCAAGGCGCGTGTTTGGCGGGACTGGTGGGGGCTGTCGCGTTCTTTACTCGCGGGTATGGGATCGTCCTGCTGCCGACGGGAGTCCTGGTATTCCTGATGCAACGCAACTGGCCCGTTCGCAAGAGACTACTGGCACTGGGCTGCTTCGCGTTGCCGTTGGTTGTGAGTTTTGTTTTTTGGTCCTGGTACACCCGGCACGTCATTGCCTCCCAGCCGCTCGACGCGATTACCTCGTCGTTTGGCAACTTGGGCGTGATCTCCGCGAACCTCCGCCGTCCCGCGATCGAGTACCTTCAGGACGTTTATTGGTATCATGCCAGATTCGTCATCCACACTCTCCTGCCCTATGTCTCCAAGGAGACGGCATTGGCGTCGGACGCCCTGGCCGCCTTGGGAGGCTTCTTGGCCGCACTCGCATTTGTGGGCTGTTTAATCTGGGCGAAACGAGGCGAATACGTACCGGTGCTGTGGTTGGTGGGCTCCGCGGCCTTACTGCTGATTACGGGGATTAACAGCCCCCGTTACCACTTAACGCTATTGCCTTTTACCACGTTTTTCTTACTGACGACCATCCGACAAGTGTCCCTCCAAGTGCATTACTGCAGGTGGCTCTACCCTGGCGTGGTTGGAGTGCTGGTCGCAGGCAACTCGATCGGGTTGGTTTCGCACTTGGCGAATCCAGATTCCTTGCGTTTTCTTTCACCGTACTGGAAAGACTTCCAGTCCGCATCGCAGTGGGCTCGTCAGTCCCTTCCCGCAAGGTCCGTCATCGCAACCCATGCTCCACAAAACACCCGAGCTGGAAGTGGCTTTCGGTCCATTCGAGTTACTCCGGTAAATTCTGAGTGGCCCCCTGCTCAACTGGCTAGAGAAGTAAATATCTATGTTGTCGGGCCAACTCCAGGAGAGGACTTCACCGAGCGATCGGTTCTCAGTGAGAGCTACGGTCGGCTCGCAACAGACCGTCGATTCGAACTAATATTCGATAGTGGCTTGATCAGTATCTGGCAGTTTTCCAACCCTAGTCAAGCTGTCGACTCGGAATCTCCGTAAGCGTCCGATGCGCTAAACCTCGTGGAGACTTCTTCCGCCCGACAAAGCGCGCCCCTCACGTGCGTTTCCTGACTTGTCACCAGCAGCTCGCCATGCCGGCTGTTGGCCCCATCAAGAATCACCCGCCGCCGGTCGTTCGACTCGCCGCGGAGGGTGACGTTGTCGGTCTTGATGGCAAAGTACCGGGGCATCATGTAATGCCCGTCGGCCAGCATGATCGTACCGCCCGGCTCAACCACCTCAGCCGCCCGATAAAGCTGCTCGACGTTGGAGACCCGGATGACCTGGCCGGTGGGGGCCGGAAGCGGCGGGGGGACGGGGGACCAGGTGGCGCCATCGGCGGCGAGCGCTACGCCGGTGCAAAACAACAGTGCATGGAGTGCGATGCAAGTTAGAAGCCGCATGTTGTATCCAAGTTATCTGGCGAGAAGCTAGCCAAGGGAGGACGGTTCGCGGTGCAACAATTTACTTCGTATCATTGTCACTTCGGCTAAATTGTATCAGTTCCAGTACCTGCCGGCGCAAATCCTCTTTGACTAGAACAGCGCCATCGCCAGATAAGTGGGTTCTGTCTTGAAATAGCTGGTTGCCGAATTCATCCGTGAATCGAATAGCGCCGTTCTGACCGACAAACGTTTTCTCGATATCCAAGAGATGTACGCGATCGCTAAGGTGCTGCGCGAGGAGCTGTTTCGCGTACTCTCGTTCGGCGGTGCTCTCGGCTTCTTCCGTAATCGTCGCTCTACCGGAACTGCGAATGGACTCTCTTGTAGCATGCGCCGGTAGGATTGGTGGCGGAGTTATCAGTAGAACCTGGTCCGAGTACTTCAGAATTTCGTTCAATGCTTGCCCTAGACTTTCCGGCCGATGTCTCAACTTGCCAGACCATGCCACTGCAAGTACCGTCACGTCGGGTCGCTCCCGCTCTAATAGTCCGATTGATTTCTCAAAAAGCAATCCCGGCGGCAACGGATCCTCTCCATCGACGCAGATGACATGCAGTCGAAACGGTAGCTCGTGGGCAATATCTCGCAATGTTGTTCCATACATCGAACCAATACTGTCGCCCATGAGAACCACGCTGGGCCGCGTAATGTGTTCATTATACACACGACCGCCATTTTCAACCGCAGCCATATCGGCGCTGACGTAATTATCTCTTCGCACGTGATACCCCGCCAAGGCCACGGCGGCGATACCGCACGCCAGCGAGATATAGGCAACCGCCGCCTTGTTGGGCTGATTGAGGTAACGGCGAATCGGCTTCTCATAGCAGGTATAGGAAATGACGGATAACCCTACGGTCAATACAACCTTTGCGGTGTCTCTCGCCAGCGGTGTTACCGTGTACCAGCCGTAGTCCACGAAACAATAAACCGGCCAGTGCCAAAGATAGAGCGAATAAGACATCTTGCCGACGTACACAAGCCAACCTTGAGAGAGCAATCTATCCGACGCTACCTGTCGGGTACGACACGCCCCGATGCACAGCAACGTACCTATCACGGGCAATCCGGCAATCGCACCGGGAAACGAGTTGCTTTCGTGAATCACGTCAAACGATAGGGCGATGATCAACAAGCCGGTCGCACCCTGAAGCCGACTGAGTCCCTGCCGCTGACGGACCGGCGTTTTCTGAGCATACATCGCCAGTAGACATCCGGCCACCAGCTCCCAGGCTCTCGTGGGCAGTAAATAGAAGGCCCACGTCGGTTTGGTCCAGGTTGCCGCCAAGCAAGCCGCGAAGCTTGCAATCCCCAGAATCCACAACAGGGCTGTGACCGATCGACGCCCGTTGCACCACCGAAACCCGCAAAATAGCAGCACCGGAAAAACAAAATAGAACTGTTCCTCGATCGCAAGCGACCAGAAATGCAATAGCGGCTGGGCGTCAGGCAAAATCTCAAAGTAGTTGCCCTGTAACATCAACTTGACGTTGGCCAATGATAAGGCCGCGGCCAGAGCGACCGCTCCGGTGCTCGCAAAGTCCTGGGAGGTGTAGATCATCGACGAAACGACAAGAACAACTGCCAACACAAGCAGCGATGCCGGAGCAATGCGGGCGATGCGGCGCTGATAGAACCGCTTGAAACTAAATGTGCCCGCTTCCAAGTCGGCAAGGATCACCGACGTAATCAAGAAGCCGGATAGCACAAAGAAAATATCGACCCCAACAAACCCGCCCGGCAGAAGTTCCCGATTCAGATGGAACACCAGAACGGCAAGTACGGCAACGGCTCTTAACCCATCCAATTCAGGCCGGTATTCAATCGATGACATTCGACTCTTGACTAGACCTTGGTCGCATCTTGCGGCGTGCTGTCATTTTGAGAGGCATCCGCCTGCCCCGAGACGACGAGCACTGCCCTTGCTAGTGAGGCCAACGGTCGCGGCAGTCGCCGCAAAGCCGACCAGTTCGTTCGGCGTTGCCACCAGTAAGTCGTCCAGAACCATTGATGAGCGTAGAGCCACCTTCGCTCCATGGCATTGAGTCGCTTGCCTTCTGTGTCCGCGGCGTAGCCCAGCGTCGCCATCATCTCTCGGCATTCATAGTCAACAATAGCAATCTGCCGCTTCGACAGTTGTTTGCGCCACTTTTCCGTCACACCTTGCTGTAGCGGCTTAGTCGTATTCTCATTGCCGATATGAATTTTGCGAACTCCGCGCTCCTCGTAAAACTTGAGCATTGCCGAATCATACTTAATCTCGACGAACTCGCACAGCCGACGCAGATGCTGCTCCGGCTCATCCAACAACGATTCGAAGTTGATCCGCATCACCCGGTCCGAATGCGCCTGCTGAAAGGCGACTAACACGCCTTGGTTGTCACGCCACAGCTTGGCGCCGTAATAGGCGTTGGCCACGTTCCAATGCCGCGACAGTTGCGACAAGCAGGTCGCCCGCGGATCGCGCACCAGGTAGATGTAGCGGGCGTCGGGGAACTCTTTGTCGAACAGCGGCAGGTGGTAGGTAAGCCCGGGGTCCTTCAACAGAAACCGGCTGCCGCCGTGTTTGCGAAGTATGCATCCGGCCGCATAGCGATAGAGCTCGAACGGAGGCACGTCGCCCACTTCGCCAAGTTCCTCCGGATCGGCTTCAAAACGGGCGGCAAGCGAGTTAATAAACCGCTGCTGATCGCGATCCTGTTCGGCCAGAAACGGATAGCCGTCCCAATACTCGTTGACGGCCACCACATCTGGATGCCGGTCGAACATCGAACAGAGCAACGTCGTTCCCGAACGCTGGGTGCCGAGAATGAAAATTGGCCGGTCGATGGCAATGGTTCGTGCGAGATCGAATTTGATACGCGTCATTCGAGTTATCTTTGCGACCGCAATCAGGCTGCGGATCGACTCCGGAGAAAACTGCGTTTTAGTTTCGCCACCCAGTACGTTTTGCGCATCCGCCAATCGCCGGGGGCGTAGCGCAAGCCGGTGCGGAAGGCTTCCAGCGCTTCGTCGTAGCGGTGGTTCGCCCATAATAGGCTGTAGCCGACTTGCCAGAAGCATTGCGAGGCCAATCGCTCGTGCAAGGCTCGTTTTTCACATTGCGTCAGGTCCAGTTCTTCCTTCAGGTCTTCGTAGCCTCGCCGCAATATCTCGTACACGGCCAACTGTTTTGCCAGCGCCTTGCTTCCCACCGCGGACGAGTTGTCGCCATGGATGCGATAAACTTGGTGTACATTGTCGAAGTACGCGAAGCGACAGCCCAACTTGGCCGCTCGGATGCCGAAGAACCGGTCCTCGCCGTTGCGCAAATCGCCCCGAAACGGCACTTGCTCGAACACCCGGCGGCGGATTGCCGAAAGTTGCAAGCCCGCGTACAGCCCGTGCCGCAGCGCGCAGCACACGATGTCCGGATCGTCGATCACTCGCAGATCGCCGCGGCGGTCGACATGTAGATCGAGAAACGCTTTGCGACCCTCTTCGTAGAAACTATTCTCGGCCACGACCGCGCCGGTCGCGGCGTCGATTCGACGATTGGCCCCGTAAACCCAATCGACGTCAGGATTCTCAGCAAGCGCCGTCACGCAGTCACTCAGGTGGTGTGGCAGCCAGAGGTCGTCGCTGTCGTACACGGCGATGATCTCGCCGCTGGCGTGCCGCAGGCCATGCGCCCTGGCGGCATAGGCGCCGGCGTTTTCCTGGCGCAGCAGCATCACTGGTTGCTTTAACTCAGTGGTTGCCTCTTCGAATCGCTGTGAAGAGTCGTCTGTGCTGCCGTCGTCGATACCGATCAGCTCCCACTCCTTGTATCGCTGTTCCCGAATCGCTGCAATCGCTTCGAGCAGGAACTTCGCCCGGTTAAAGAATGGGAGAATGATGCTGACCATTCCGGCTAATGACTTCCTGACACCGTTACATGAAGACGTCGTCTCGCCTTCGAAAGTCAATTCTCATCCTCCGGATTTAGGATTCGAGAATGATCGGGCGCGAACGTCGCGGCACGAATACATTGTGTCTCGCCGGCGATGGCCGATTCGATGATCTTCCACAGCCGCGCGATGCTTTGCTCCATAGTATAGTTCGCCGCGATGTGCCGCCGAGCCGCCGCGCCCAAAGTTGCGGCTTGTTCCGGATGTGCCGCCAATTGCCGCATGTGGGCCGCCATGCCGGCCACGTCCCGCTCGTCGACCAGCAGCCCCGTTTTACCTTCGATCACCACGTCGGGGATGCCCGCGTGCCGCGTGGCGATCACCGGCAGGCCGCTCGCGCCCGCTTCCATGACCGAGTTGGGAGTTCCCTCGGAATCGCCAGTTCGTGCAACGACTGAATGCTGCACAAAGGCCCGTGATCGCCGGAGTTCGTCGCGAACAACGTCATGTGATTGCTCACCAAGAAACGTGACGGCCGAGCCGACTCCCAATACGTGCGCCAAATCGCGGCAGGCGCCCATTAAAGGGCCGTCGCCAATCATGCGCAATCGCATTTCAGGTAGCCCGCGAAAAGCTTCGGCAAAGGCTATCAGCGTTAGATGCGGCGCTTTCTTTTCCACGAAACGACCGACGGCTAGAAAATCAGGCGGGTTGGCCGCTGGATCGACTGGAGTAAATCGCTCGCAGTCGACGCCCGATGGATTGACAACGACCTTATCCGCAGCGGCACCCATATCGCATAGTCGTCGCTTTAAGTCAGGTGAGACCGCTACCAACGCGACCGCCTGCTCAAACAATTGGCGATATTGTTGCAAATGAGATTCGATTACCGTCTGAACGCTTGCGTCGTAGCCGCGAAAGTACGTAATCAATGGGATTCGCGCCAATCGGCATGCCTCCATGACATGCGTTCCCGTTGGTCCGAACTGTGCAAGTACCGCTTGGCAACGAGTCTGTCGAAAACTGCGCAAGAATCCTGACGTGACCTCCCAATCCCAGCCTCTTCCTCGCAATTGACGATGAAGTTTTCGGACGCCCCGAAACAACAACGAATTATTTTGAATGGTGGTTCCATTTACTGTGGGCACTATGGAAAGACGATACTCAATAACTGTCACGTCAGCCGGTAAGCGACCAGCGTGCGCAGCGATGAACGTCTCCGACGTCTTTCCCACCGACGGTTGAACAATAGTTATCGGTATCATGTTCCGCTGATATTTGCTAGTAAATGAGATGTCGTCGATCGTGCGGGCTTTATTCGCGGCACTTGAGATACCGTGCCAGGTCATCCAATGCCACGCCGGCAAAATGGGGAATCGACCGCAATAGTCCTGCTTGCCGGATGCGCGCTGCCGCTCGTTGCCGGGCCGTGGCGCGGCCGTTGGCGAGGACTTCACCGGGTAGGCCCGCAGTGGCTAGGACTGTCTCCACAAACGCATCGTCAATGTCGTCTGCCGCCAGCGGCGGTTTTTCCGTTAGTTGCAACCGCTGCTGCAAGAATTGCGCATCGCGCCGATAGGCCGAGACGTCGATCTTGGCGCTATCCATGCTGGCAATACCGTCGCTCAACCCCAACAGGATAGCGCGAAAGTCGGAATCGTGGACGCACTCATGTCGGCATCGTTCAATCAGAGCCGGCAGCCACGCCAAATGCTTCTGCCCGTGAACGAACGATTTACGGTACAGGTCGCAATAATATTGCTCGAAGTCGTGGACCCCCAGTACGTCGGGCATGCGGGCCGATACCCAATCCTCAGCCTCGAGTTGCTGCAACACGTGGAACTCCGGACGAATTTGCGTCCCGTCGACAGGCACCAGCTCCAAGGCGCGCGGCAGCAGGCTGGTACGGTAGATGCGATGCCCTGCTTGCCGACACTTACCGAGAATCTTGTCATAGATTAGCCCTTCCAGCATTACGACATTCTCGGCCGCTTGCTCGGCCGCGTTCACCAGTCGGGCGACGGCGTCGTGACGCAGTAATACGTCGGCGTCGACCGTGACCGTCCAGCGGGCGTTGCGCTCGATCGCCAGCGTGTAGGTTTTGCGCAACGCCTGCTCGAACGGCACCTCTTGCACGAGCAGCACATTCTCGGGCGCCACCTGCTTCTCAATCAGCCGCCGGCAAGCGTCGGTCGTTCGCTCGCCACAGGACCGAATCACCACGGTGACTGTTTTTGAGTTCATTGTTGCCATATTGCTCAACGTCGGCTCCAAAACTGCTTCAGCCAAGCGAACGGACCTCGCCGACCGTTGGACGCCCCGATCCAGTTGCCGGCGGCCGTGAGCGGCTCGTAGGCGGGCATTTGCCCACGCCACCGCTCGGGATGCCGGGCCGCGACAAATAGGAGATAGGTGGCGGCGTTGACGTCCTCGTTGCACGCCTCGTAAATCACTTCGAGACCGTTCTCGTCGAACAGGTGCCGCAGGCCGGCGGGACAGAGCCGCCAAAAGTCTTCATAGCCCGCTGTATCATGTTGCACTTGGGCGAACGGCACCACCACGATCACCACGTCGCGCGACAGGCGGCAGAGATTGCGAAAGGCGGTGCGCAAATCGAACACATGCTCCAACACGGTATGATTGAGCGCCACGTCGAAACGCTGCTCCAGCTCGTCGGGAAACTCGCCC
The DNA here is from genome assembly GCA_041744995.1 of Pirellulales bacterium. Taxonomy (GTDB): domain Bacteria; phylum Planctomycetota; class Planctomycetia; order Pirellulales; family UBA7805; genus JBBDLY01. Next base: position 35,042 of record JBGTJT010000417.1, read on the forward strand.
GCCAGGTCGAGTAGAAACTCATTTTCGCGTCCCTCGAAACCGCGGAACGCGCCGGGAGCGTAATTGGTGAGATAGAACGCCGTCTTGCGAGTGAAGTACGTATCATATGTGCTTCCCTCCTTGTCGATATTTTCGCCGGCGGAGACGTTGACGATTTCGCCCGCGAACAGCGGCGCAAGCCGGCGTAGCTGCTCGTTCGACCAGCAGCGGGCGACGCGGAACTGGCGGTCAACTTCATCCATCCCGAACCGCCTCTAAAAGTTGCGCTGCATTCGCTGGCGCACAGTCGGACCAACCGAGTCGATACAGCGAAGGGAGGTTCAACGTGTCGAGCATGTACGGCCCGGAGAAATCGCGGCGAACCAGATCCTGAAAAAGCGCCGTCGACCAGAGATAGCAGTAAATATGATGTGTACTCAGCTCTTCAAACCGCACGCGCTGCGACTGCCATTCATGGGCGCGGGAATTGCAAACGTGTTCAATTTGCCGCATTATAGGAACCGCCCGGCGAGGCACCAGCTTAATCAACTCCATGAGGCACCAGGCCCAATCCGCATCCGTACACATTGTCTGCTTTTCGACCTCTCGGCGTTGGGGCCAGTATAGTCCCAGCAACCGGTTGAGCAAGAGCTTCGGCCGAGGATAGGGAATCCGTCCAGCGTCATAAATCTGCAGAATGTGATAGATGCAACTGATCGTGCGCCACGGGGGACTGTAGGGGGCGCACCAGGCATGTTCGGACGTGAGTCGTTGCTCGATAGCGCCAAACAAAGTTTCCAGCCATTCGCTATCGACGGCTCCGTCAGCGATCAGCGGAGCGGTCGCTCCCCATAACTCTTTATGCGTCGATCGCCAGTCGTGCTGTTCCAGCCAGTCGCGCAAGTCCGAAGGATCGCGGGGAGCGAGCGGCGAGATTTGTTGGGGAATGGCTGCACCTAGAATATTCAGCGCAGGAATCGCCGTGCAGATCGCGTGGCCGGGATTCGTTTCGTCAAAAGTAAAATTCGGCCGTTGGAATGCCAGGATGTGCCGCGCCCAGCGGCGGCGCGCTTCCACGTCGCCGCATGATACGCCGAACAGTTCATAGATATTCACGACGGCCGTGGTGGCATAAAATGTCGGATCACCGCCCCGGAGATCGCTATAAGCGTACGGCGCTTCAATCTGGCGGTGCGCCAATTCTTCCAGCACCTGTTGGCGGAGCAAGGCTATATCAACCACAGCCGGTTTTAACTTGGGCTGACGAGCCGCTGCAAATTCGTATTGCATGGCCGTGAGCAGTTGGCGAGCGCGCGAGCGAACTAGGCGTAGCGGATGTCCCACGTTAAGCATTAATCGCGTGTTGCGCGTCCTGATCATATCGCAGTAAAAACAACTTCATTGAGCCGAAATCCGCCGTCGTTCCCGTGCGGCATCTTGCTTTCGCCCCATGGCCTCGAACAGTTCGGCGCGCCTTTCCATCAACAGTTCGGAGTCGGGAGAAAGCTGTTCCGCTCGCTCGTAATCAGCCAATGCCACATCAAACTGCTTGAGGTAGGTATACGCCCAACCGCGATGGACGAGCGCATCCCGCGAATCAGCATCGATCTCCAGTGCGGAGGTATATGCGTCGACCGCCGACGGATAGTCTTCGTTCATCATCGCTGCGTGCCCCGCCTCCATCGCCTGGTCAAAGGCGGAGCGTGAATCGCCGCAACCTGCGAATAGGACCAGAGCCACACAGGGGACCATGTATCGTACTAAGTGAGCGTTAGTCAGCGATCTGCTCCCGAATGGTAACTTGCCGCACCGTGCGGCTGCCCGGTTCGTAAACGCGGAGGACGAGTTCGACTGCCTTCAGCGGCGCTGCGTACGGCGGTTGTGCTTCCGCTTCCGTATGGCTGTCGATCACGCCGCTGGCGTTGCTATCGAACCCGTCGGAATTCTGCGTGTTGTAATGATTCGACCAGGTGCAATAGGTGGGCGTTGTCAGTCCCGAATTAGCGGCTGGGGCGCGATTGAACGCAGGTTGCGGCGCGCCCGCCGCCGGAGTGTACCCGGGGGCGTAGACTCCCAGATCAACAAACGCGCCGTAACCGGCGACCGGAATCGCGCCAATTCCGGCAACATAGGCGGCGTCGGTGGGAACCACGGTTAACGAACCGGCGGCGGCCACAGGCGGGGGCGGCGGCGGGGGCTGCACAGCCAGCGGCCCGACGCATTCCACGCGAATCGCGT
>JBGTJT010000418.1:0-2814 GCA_041744995.1 Pirellulales bacterium
GGTGTTTGAACCGCAAGTGACCTGGGTGGCGCGCGAGATCGTGCTCGAGCCCCTGCCCGTGGGCGAGGAGCCAATCGTCGATCCGCCGGCGATACCGGTCCCCTCGACCGCGCCGAGTGCGCCCGAAAGGCTGCCGCTGCCGTCGCCGGAGACGATCATCCCGTTGAAGCCGACAACAACCGGCTGGAAACCGGCCCGCCCCCGCAGTGCGTGGCAATAGGTCGTATGTGCCAATACCAGCACGCAGCGCGAGCAAGTGCATTGGCGGACTGAACCGTGTACGGTCGCCAACGCGGTTTGGTGGAAAAGCGCGTGCTCCTCCGCGGATGCACTCGCTCGCGCTTCGTGCTGGTATTGCCTCGCTTGCGCGTCGTGCTGGTATTGTGCGGCTGGTATTGCCTCGCATTTAGCTGCTTGCCTAATTCGCCTGCTTTGCTTGTTTGGCCTGTGCTGCTCAAACGCTGGTTTAAGCTGGGCAGACTCTACCGGTGGTTCTTGTTGTCGCTGGAGCAGGCTGTCGCCACGGGCCGATTTACCTTTCACCTCGACCTAATCCGATCCGTCGGAACGTTCTCGCGTTCCCACATGTTCCCAAGTAGTGGGAGACGAGCGTGCCAAGCTCACGGCTTTTCACCTTTGCAGACTCGCTCCCAGTTCAATTCACGCGACGCCGCCAGGCGCTGCTCGTGGTCTGGGCGTTTGGCCTGTTTATTTGCCTGTCCGCCAGCGGCCTCGTCGAGGCATCGGAGTTGCGGCGGACCGCCATCGTGAAAGCGGTGGAGCAGGCCCGTCCCTCGATCGTCAACATCCGCGGTCAAAAGGTGGTCGCCTCGACGGCCAGCGTCGGCGGCATCGACTCGCGACGGGTCAACGGCATGGGAACCGGCGTGGTGATGACCGAGGACGGCTACATCCTCACCAACCAGCACGTGGTGGAAGGGGTCGCCAAGATCCAAGTGACGCTGGACGACAAGTCCACCTATATCGCTCGGCTCGTTTCGCACGATCCCAAGACCGACCTGGCGGTGATCAAGATCGACGCCGGCGACAAGCGGCTGCCGGTCATTCGCATCGGCACCTCCGACGATCTGATGCCGGGCGAGTCGGTGATCGCGGTCGGCAACGCCTACGGCTACGAGCATACCGTCACCCGCGGCATCATCAGCGCCTTGCATCGCACCGTGCAAGTGAGCGACACCCAGAACTATCACGACTTGATCCAGACCGACGCTAGCATCAACCCGGGCAACTCGGGCGGACCGCTGCTGAACATCGACGGCGACATGATCGGCATCAACGTGGCGGTGCGGGTGGGCGCCCAGGGCATTGGGTTTGCCATCCCGGTCGATCGGGCGATGGAAGTCGCGGCCGATCTGCTCAGCGTCAAACGCATCCAGCGCCGCTGGCACGGGGTCGTGGTCCGGCCCGCAGCCGACGGAAAAGGCGTGGTGGTCGAACGGGTCGAGGCGGGCAGTCCCGCCGAGCAGGCGGGGATCGAAGCGGGCGACGTGCTTGCCACGCTCGGCCTCGAACGACTCCGCCATGCGGTCGATCTGGAACGCTTGCTGCTGGACAAGCAAACGGGAGAAGAGATCGAGTTGACCATGTCGCGCGGGGGGCAGGCGGTTGCTATCAACTTCGTCTTGACCTCGCTGCCGAAAGAATCTAATACGGTCACCGATAAAACATGGGAGCTGCTCGGCATGCGGCTGTCGCCGCTGGCAGGCGGCGAGTTCCGCCAGCAACAGGGCCGTTATCGGGGCGGTTTGCTGGTGGACGAAGTGCGCCGCGGCAGCCCGGCGGCGCGACAAGGCATCCAAGCGGGAGACATCCTGGTGGGGATGCATGTTTGGGAAACCGTCTCGTTGGAGAATGTGGCCTACATCCTCGGCCGAGACGATTTCGCGGAGTTTGAACCGGTGAAGTTTTACATCCTGCGGGACAATCGCACGCTGTTCGGCCACCTGCCCGTAGCGGTGGCCGGCGCACGCGACGGTTCCACGACCACTGCTAATCGTTAGTGAAAAGTGCAAGCGCGTCGGGCGAGGCAGGATGCCTCGTGCATCCGGCGAGGACTTGATCCAGCGAGCCGTCTAGCGGCATAATTTCCCAAGGAAGGGCGCCGGTTGCCCAGACCGGTCGATTCCAATCGATGTTCTACCAACCTCACAGCTCGCAAGTCAGTCAATGGAATCAGAGTTTGTCCGCTGGCTACGGACTCGGCTTCCGGCCAGCGAATGGCTCGGGCTGGGGCCCGGAGACGATGCCGCCCTACTACGGTTGGGAGCGTCCGGCGAAGCGGTCGTCACAACTGACCTCCTCGTCGATTCCGTTCACTTCCGTCTCGGAACCGATCACCCGCGCCGCATAGGCCGCAAGCTGCTGGCGGTGAATCTCAGCGACTTAGCCGCGATGGCGGCCGAACCGGTCGCGGCGGTGGTCTCCTTGGGCATTCCCCACAGCGGCGGCCTGGCCTTGGCCAAGGAACTGTACGAAGGGCTGCTTCCACTGGCCGAGGAGTTCCAGCTCGCCATCGCCGGCGGCGACACGAATTGCTGGAACGGGCCGCTGGTGATCGACTGCACCGCCATCGGCCGCCCCACCGACCGCGGACTGTTGCGACGCGACGGCGCGCGGGCGGGCGACCTGCTCCTGGTCACCGGCGCATTCGGCGGATCGTTTCTCGGCAAGCAGTTCGACTTCACGCCGCGGGTCCGCGAGGCGCTGCACTTGAATCGCGATTACGCATTGCACGCCGGCATGGACTGCAGCGACGGCCTGGCGCTCGACGCCAGCCGCCTGGCCGAGGCGAGC
>JBGTJT010000419.1:0-3148 GCA_041744995.1 Pirellulales bacterium
GCCCGCTCCCAACGCGTCGAACCGCGCCCGCCAGGCGGCAACCTGCTGCGGGTCGGCGAATAAGTAGGGCGCCGCGCGATCGGCGAAGTCCTCGGTCTTCAGTCGCAGAAAGCGGGGGAGATGTCCGCTGGGGATGTGGAAGTCGATGTCGTCCGGCAAACCGGCGATCGGCGCGTTGCTGTGCAGCACGTGTCCGAGAATGGTGGCGGCTGGGAAACTGCGGGCAAGCAACGGTTGCAGCCGAGGATCGCAGATCACCACCAGCCGGCAGCCCTGCTCGATCAGTTCGGCGAAGATCGAGGCAAACAAGATTTCGTCGCCGATCCCCTGGTCGCCATAGACTAACAGCCGCTTACCGGCCAGTAGACTGCCGTCCCACGCCGGCGTCGACTGCAACTGCTCGATCAGTTGCTTGGGAAAGATTTGCTCCAGACGGTATGCATCGCGATAGGCGTAATCTTCCCAAGCGTCGTGGAATTGTCCCAGCAGCAGCTTGCACAAGGCGCGATTGGCTCGGGCTTCGGCGAAGTCGGGCTTGATTTGCAGGGCGCGGTCGTAACAAGCCAGCGCCCCTTCCACGTCGCCGACGAGTTCGCAGTTGAGCGCATGGTGGAACTGCGCCATCTCGCTGCGCGGCCGCAGTTCAATGGTGCGACGACTGTAAGCGAACGATTCCTCGAACCGCTCTTGCCGCCGCAGCACCACCGCCAGATTATGGCAGGCCTCGAAGAAGTCGGACCGGCGCTCGAGCGCCGCGCGATAATCGGCCTCGGCTTCTGCCGGACGCGCTTGCCTTTCGTACAACAGGGCGCGGTCGGCCAACACCGATGCGTTGTCTGGTTCGAGTTGGATCACACGGTTGAAGTGTTCCAATGCCGTTGCGTCATCGTCTCGATGGGCGGCAATTGAGCCGAGCAGGTGCAGCGCCATAGCGTCGTCGGAGTGGGCGGATAGAATTCGCTCGCAAAGCTCCTGGGCTTGCTCCAGGCGACCGCCGCGAAACGCCGCAGTGGCTTCGGCGACCAGGGGGGATGTTTCCGGCATGATGATTTTTCACTCCCTTATTGCATCACGGCCGCCGTCCCTTGGGGAAGGCTTAAAATGAACTTCCGTATTTGAACAGGAGAAAACGAAGAGAACGGAGAGCGTGAATCGCCTCTGTTACCTCTCGTCAACTTCGTTTGCTCCTCGGCGATTTTGAACAGCTTGCAATGGATTGCGAATCCCAATTGAGCAAATCAGGTCACACACCATTCTGACCTATTAATCGATGAACTCCGGTTTCAATATGCAACACCAGCACGCTGGATCATTTTTTTAATTCGAAGGCAATAATCAGCAAACACAGTTGAGGCCCATCGATTCGGCAGGCATTTTCGAATAGTCAGCTAACAGATTTATAAGGCAACAAAGGCGACGAGAGGCAACGGAGTCATGTTTCTCTCTGTTCCCTTCGTTTCCTCCTGTTCAAATCAGAACCCTCGTTGTTCTTGAGCCGGTCGGTAGGCGGGCAAGGCCCTGAGGCGGCGGGCGGTGATATATCGAGATTATGGGTTTGTCGCCATAGGGCGAGACGAGATTGCAGTTCGTCGAACAGTGGTTGCCAGTTGCCATTGGCCGGTTGTCGAAGGATCGTCATGCGGGGATACCAGAGCGAAGTCTCGCGGCCGATGGTCCAACGCCAACCGCTGGTCCGCGAGGCAAGCGTCCAAACCTCGCCTCCCAACGCGCCGGCCAGGTGGACTGTCGTGCTATCGACCGCAATCACCAGATCGAGCGCGGCGACCAGCGCGGCATGGTCGTCCAGGTTGCCCGCCGGGTCCGCCTCGTCGAAACGACGGAGCCGAATTCCGGGGCCGGCCGCCAACTTTCGCCGTTCTTCGGCCGTATCGCCATATTGCAGGTCGATCCAGTCGATGCCCGGTTGAAGCAGCAAGTCGGTCCATTGCGTCAGTTGCGTCGATCGGTGCAGCCGGTGTTCTATCCGCACGCCGCCGCGCCAGGCAATGCCAATCCGGCACTTCCCCCCCAATGCGGCCAGTCGCGTGCGCCAGGCGGCCACGGCGGGCGGGTCGGCATGCAGATAGCAGCTTGCCGGCGCGAAGCTTTCGATGCTCGGACGCAGCAGGCGGGGCACGCTGCCGGCGGCGATGTGATAGTCGGTAGCCGGGCAGCGGCGTGACCAGTCTGCTTCCTGGCCCCGTTCGACCGGCTCGATCTCCAGGCTGGGAAAGGAACGGCGAAACAATGGAAGCAACCTTGGCGTGCAGGTCGCTATCACCCGCTTGGCTTGCGATGCTAGCTGATTGAAACAGGAAGCAAACATGATCTCGTCGCCAATTCCTTGTTCGCCGTGAACCAGCAGCGACTTTCCAGCCAGCGGCTCGCCGTTCCACTCCGGACAGGCGAAATAGTCCCGCGGCGAGAGTCCCTGCTCGGTTTGCCAGCGCAGCTCGTAGTCTTGCCAACCGGCGGCGAAGTCCCCCCGTTGCAGCCGCAGGAACGCCCGGTTGGCGCGGGCGTCGACCGATTGCGGGTCGAGACGTACGGCCGCCTCGTACTGCCGGCCTGCTCGCTCGAAGTCTCCCTGCTCGCGAGCCACGTCGCCAAGGGCGACGTGCCATCGGGAGGATTGGGGATCAAGTCGGATCGCACATTCATATTCTTCCGCCGCGGCATCCAACTGGCCCAGCTTACGGAGCACGGCGCCACGATTGGCGCGGACGATGGCTTCTTGCGGCGCCTGCCGCAGCGCGGCGTCGTGGGCGGCCAATGCCGACTGAAATTCCCCCTGCGACTCTCGCAGGCAGCCCAGATCGCACCAATACCGCCAGTCGCGCGGATCGAGCTCGATGGCCCGCTCGACGTGGCCGATGCCCTCGGCGGTCGCGCCGCGTTGATGCAGAAGCGTGCCGAGCAAATGGTGGATCGCGGCCAGCCGGGGCACGGCGGCAAGCAGCCGCCGGTAGATCGCCTCCGCCGCGGCCAGATCCCCCTGGCGGTGCAAATCGAAAGCGCAATGAAAAGCCGCAACGGTATCCATACCTGATCCCTCTAACCTCTGAGGCTGTGAAAAAATTGAATTGACGTAGGGGGTTGCCACCACAACATCAGCCACACCGCGCTAGCGGCAGGTTTTTTGACGCTA
>JBGTJT010000420.1:0-5396 GCA_041744995.1 Pirellulales bacterium
ACCAGCGGTAGGTCGGCGTCGACGGCCACCGCCTCGATCGCCCGCTCCAATTCCTGGCTGGCAGCCAGCAGGTACATACTGCGAGTGTTCGGCACGACGTCGGTTTGGTTATAGAGGGCGAACCGCACGTCGGGACGCCCCACCGCGTCGGGCCAGTCGCGGGCGGACGCCGCTTGCTCCAGACGGAGCAATCCGGTGAAGTAATGGACCACCCCGTTGTCGGGAGCGAGGCGGCGCGCCTCGTCCAACTGTTCGGAGGCGTCCGTAACCAGCCCTTGCTCCAGATAAAGCGAGGCTAGCGCCACATGCCGCCAATGGGCCGCTTCGGGCGCGAGATTCGCCCGTTGCCAAGCCTCTTCGGCCTGCGCGTGACGCGCCCCATGCGCCTGGGCGGCCAGGGCCTTCCACACCAGCAGACCTTGATCGATCAACGCCGGCGGAGACGCCTGTTCGGCCGGGTCGCCGGTGAGACGATCAAAATAAAGCGGTGCGAGTTGCCCATCCCCGGCTCGAAACGTATCAACCGCCTCGCGCCATTGGTCGAACAGTCCGCCCTTTGGCGGTTCGGCCCCGGCGGCGACGGTCATGGCCAAGGCCAATGCGGCCGTCAGCGCGGCGATCCAGAAATAGTGCCAAGTGCTTTCCTGATTCACACGATTGGAGAGTGCGGTCTTCATGATCCACCTCGCTTTCTTATTCTTTTCGCGGCGCGAACTGCGTCGCGAGGTCTCGGATACTTCGCACGTAGGAAAAAGGTGGCAAACCGTGTACCAAACGCATCAGCGAGGGTTTGTGCATGACTAGGCGATCCTTGACTCACATACAGGTGTGCGACCGCACGGTTTGCGCGAGCGTTCCCGCTCACTTTAGTCGCTCGGCCGCGATGCCATGCGCAGTTCTCTGTCTTTAAGTTTACGCCAATTCCAGGCGGTATCTGGGGCGATCACGGCAGCGCCGGACGGGAATCAAGCGAATGGTCGCCCATTCGGTGCGCAATATGCGACGGAACTCTACTGCTTGGTGGTGACAGGGCTAAGACTTGCGCTGGACGCGCCGAGCAGAACAGGAGGTGTGTGATGTTTGTCGAACTTTCGCTTGAGGAAGCCCAGTTGCTTTCTCGACTCGTCCGCAACCGACTCAGCGAGTGCAGCAGCTACGACGCCAATGTTGTCAATCTTGACCTAGGCGATACGGAGATCCCGCGGCACATGTTGGAGCGACTGGAGCATCGGTTGCATGAGGCGGAATGGGACGTGAGATGCTAAGGTAGGATTGCAGTAGCAGCGAGGAGTTCAGCGTTGTGTTGGCTCCTCGCTTGCTCGACAGCATGAACTTTAGCCACAGGAGCCAACTGTGTCCGACCACGACCCGACGGCCGGTGAGATGCACCGGGAATATGAAGCACTCAGTCAAAAAATCGTGCTGGCCAAGGAATCGCTGGAGAAGATCCATTCGCCGGCCGATTCCTACGAGAGACTGCGGAAGCTGCGCGACGAGCTGCAGCGGCATTTCGCCCTGGAAGAGCAGGGGGGCTATATGCGGGAAGTTCGCGAGCGTCGCCCCAATTGGAGCGACCGCATCGACGAACTCTGCCGGCAGCACGCGCAAATGCTTGCGAGCGTCGGCGCATTGGTGGACGAGGCCGACGAGCTTGTCCAACGCACCGAGCAGTGGCAAGGCAAGTTCGAGCAACTCCTGGCGGAGCTATCCCAACACGAGCAGGCCGAGAACGAAATCGTCCAGAAGGCGTACCAACAAGATATCGGCGACAAAGATTGAAGCCGAGAAGATCCACGTACCACGGCGGGAGACGAACCGATGATTTGCAGCCCTTTGAAGCAACTGGTCGATTGGTGCGGCTCGCAGCAGGTGCAGGTCAGCCATAGCGATCTGATCCGCCTGGCCTGCGGCGAATGCGATCGATCGGAAACCTGCCCGGCCGGAGTGCATGGCGAAGGAGAGGAAGAGGAAGCGTTCTAACTGCGCCTCACCGCTGCGCGGCCAGTTGCTGGGCTTCTTCCATTGGCACGACCAGGCGGCGAATCGCGGTTGCCCGGCCGCTGGCGTCGTCGACGTCAACGATGGTGCCGTGCAGTTGCACATCGTCCTTGGCGACGTCGAACGCCGTCGGGTTAAACGTCACGGTCGTTTCGATCACGCGGTCGTAGCGTCTGCCGAGAATGCTGTCGTGCGGACCGGTCATGCCCAGGTCGCATTGAAAGGCGGTACCGCCGGGCAGTATCTGTTCGTCGGCGGTCGTCACGTGCGTATGCGTGCCGAGCACCGAGGTGACTCGACCGTCGAGATAGCGCCCCATCAGTTGCTTGTCGCTGGTCGCTTCGGCATGAAAATCGACGAAGATCGTTTTCACGTCGTGCGGCAGCGTACCCAGTACCCTGTCGGCGGCCTTGAAGGGGCAATCGACCGGCTTCATGAACACCCGCCCCATCAGACTGATCACGGCGATCTTCTTGCCCGAGGCGGTTTGCAGCACGGTATGGTCGCGTCCGGGCGCCTCGCTCGGGTAGTTGGCCGGCTTGACGATGTTGGCCTGAGTCGCCAGGATGCGGCCGATTTCGCGCCGCTTGAAGATATGATCTCCCAGCGTGATGCAATCGACGCCCGCGGCGATGATTTCCTGGTACTGCGCCGGATTCAACCCCGAGCCGCCGGCGGCGTTCTCGGAGTTGCAGATCACAAAATCAAGTCGCTCGCGCCGCCGCAGCCCGCCGATCGCCGCGCAGACGATCTCTCGTCCCGGTTTGCCGACGACGTCTCCTATATGTAACACTCGCACTCTACTTCACTTCTCGGTTCGAGGAGGCCCGCGGAAGCTGGCAGCTTCCGCAACGATTAGATCGGAAGCTGGCAGCTTCTGCAACGTGAGACAGATTCGGCGACCGGATGGTTTGCGCCCGCTTTATCGCGCCAGTTCGGTTACCCGAGTTTCCCGCAGCATGGTGACCTTGATTTCGCCTGGATAGGTCAGCCGTTCCTCGCAGGCGTTGGCGATGTCGCGGCAGATCTTGGCGGCCGATTCGTCCGTTGTTTCGTGCGACTTGGCGAGCACCCGCAGTTCGCGGCCCGCCTGGATTGCGTAGGCCTGATGGACCCCCTTGAAACTGGTGGCGATCGACTCCAGTTCTTCCATCCGTTTGATGTACCGCTCCAGCGATTCGCGCCGTGCGCCGGGTCGCGAGGCGCTGCAGGCGTCGGCCGCCGCGGTGATCACCGTGTAGGGAAACTCCAGGCGGATGTCGTCGTGGTGCCCCAGCGCGGCATGTACGATCTCCGGCTTCTCGCCATAACGCTTGAGCAGTTCGGCGCCGATCTTGGGATGCCCCCCCTCGGCCTCGTGGTCGGCTGCCTTGCCGATGTCGTGCAGCAAGCCGCAGCGCCGGGCGATGGTGCCGTCGTAGCCTAGTTCGTCGGCGATCTCGCCGGCGATGAAGGCGACCTCGATCGAGTGCCGCAAGACGTTCTGGCTGTAGCTGGTGCGGTATTTTAACCGTCCCAGCAGGTGGATAATTCGTTCGTGCAGGCCATGAACACTCACTTCCTGGGCCGATTCCTCTCCTTGCCGCTGGATGTGAATCTCCATTTCGCCTTGGGTTTCCACCACGATCTCCTCGATCCGTCCCGGATGGATGCGGCCATCGGCGATCAGTTTGTTCATCGACAGCCGAGCGATCTCGCGGCGGACTGGGTCGAAGGCGCTGACAATCACCACGCCCGGCGTGTCGTCGATAATAACGTCGACGCCCGTTGCCTTTTCGATGGCGCGGATGTTGCGCCCCTCGCGGCCGATGATCCGTCCCTTCATGTCGTCATTGGGGATGTCGACCGTACTGGTGGTCGTTTCGGCGGTGTGGGCCGCCGCGTACCGCTGCACGCAGGTCAGCACCACGTCGCGCGCCTTGGACTCGGCCACTTCAGCGATCCGCTTTTCGTGCTTGGCGATCAGTGCGCCCGTTTCGTTGGTCAGTTCCTCGTCGAGCATGTCGAGCAGTTGCCGCTTGGCTTCCTCCTTGCCCAGGCCGCTCAACTGGTGCAAGGTCTGCCGCTGCAGGTCGAGGAGTTTGCCCAAGTCGTCATTGCGGCGGGTGGTTTCCTCGATCTTTTCGGCCAACTTGCGCTGATTGGTCTCGACCATCCGCTCTTGCTTTTGCAGTTGCTCGGCCTGCTGGTCGAGCAGATCCTGCCGCTTGTCGACCTTGCGCTCCCGTTCGTGAATTTCCTTGCGGAGTTCCGAAAGCTCCTGCTCGACCTGGGTCTTGGTGGCCAGCGCGTTCTCTTTGATCTCGATGTCGGCTTCCTTGCGGCGGGCCGTGATCTCTTGCTTGGCCCGCTCGATGATGGCGGTGGCTTCCGACTCGGCGTCCTTGCGGCGCAGCCGATCGAGCATCTTGACGGCAAAGGCGCCCAACACCGCCGCCGCAGCGATCAACACAATCGCCAGATAGACGTTGATTTCCATCGTTTCGACTTCTCCCGGACTAGGTTCGCGTCGCTGGCAGGGCCGGTCGTCGTCCGGCCCGAGCGCCTGCGGCGTCCGGAGAGTGCCTGGAAGAATAGCGCGAACAGCACATGCTCGGAATCTGTTGCGAGGCGTCAGTCTCGCCGTCGCCGGAGTCCTGCCCGAGAGCAACTTTCCGGCGCTGCGAGTGTCCAACCGCGCCGCTGCGGCGGTCCGTTGGACATGGGCGTCTCGATGTGCGGCAGCGCGCGAACGCGGGCTTCCGCAAGCATCAGGTTCGAGGCATTCCAACCGAGATTCCGCATTGGCAAGGCGAATTGCCGACGGCCAGACGCGCCGCCGGCGCCATTGCCGTCGCAGACGTAGCCCAGCAGCGACCGAAGTCTCTGCATCAGGCAGGCGATGACAAGGATAAGCCACTGCATGGGAAACCTCGGTTGGCGATAGTTCGCTACAATTTCAACCTTGTTTGACTCTCCGAACAACCACGGTACACTCGGGGTCGCCCCGCGTTGCGTACGTTGCTGTTATTCCGCCTGCGACTCCCACAGGGGAGAAGCAGCGGGTGTTACTCAATTCAGATGCCAACCGCCCAGAGCGTGAAAAACAGGCCAAGCCGACTCGCGGGGCGCCTGTTAAGAGACACGTCGCCGCAAGCAGCCAGACCACTATTTTCCTCCGCCCCCACCGGCGGTGGTAGCATCGTGTGGTGCATGGTATCAGTTTTTAGATAAACTGCAACCAGTTTGTTTGGAGGCGGGAGGCTTGAGGCGTGAGGCGTGAGGAAACTGAAATCCTAAATCTGAAATCCTAAATCCCATCCCTCCCCATGCCCCAGCCCGCCTTCGAGCAGCGATTCGCCGACGCCTGGACTCCGGGTGATTGGCTTGGCGTGCCGGTGGTGGCGGCGGTTTCCGGC
>JBGTJT010000421.1:0-15620 GCA_041744995.1 Pirellulales bacterium
CGTTTTCATCTCAATCAAATCCTCCCGACGCCGCCTGCGCCTGCGGCTACGGGTTAAACGAAGTTTCTCTGAATTGAGTACATGACTATGATCCGATCCGCCCACTCAAATCTCGATACCATCCGTGACAAAGTCGCCGCCGGCGAGCGGTTGTCGGTCGACGAGGGTCTGTTTCTCTACGATCCGGTTGTCCCGTTAGGCGAACTGGCCGTGCTGGCCAATCAGGTGCGCGAGCGGATCAACGGCAACTACGCCTATTACAACATCAACTCGCATCTGAACCCGACCAACATCTGCGTCTATCGCTGTATCTTCTGCGCTTTTCGTTCCGATCTGCGGGAAGAAAAAGGCTACCTGATGAGCGACGAGCAAATCCTCGCCCGCGGTCAAGAGGCGGTCGATAACGGTTGCACAGAAATGCACATCGTTGGCGGATTGCATCATCAGATGAAGTACGACTGGTACGTCAACGTGCTTCGCATTTTGCACGAAGCCTATCCGAGTTTGCACCTGAAAGGCTGGACCGCGGTCGAGATCAATTGGTTCGCCCATCTCACCAAGCGATCGTATCAGGACATTATCCAGGATCTGATCGACGCCGGCCTGGGGAGCATGCCGGGCGGCGGGGCCGAAATCTTCCATCCGGAGGTGCGGCCGAAAATCTGCGAGCACAAGGCGGACGCCAAGAATTGGTTCGACATCCATCGCACCGCGCATGAAATGGGCCTGCGGACCAACTGCACGATGCTCTACGGGCATATCGAGAACGCCTATCACCGCGTCGACCACCTGGCGCGTCTACGCGAGTTGCAAGACGAGACCGGCGGCTTTCAAACCTTTATTCCCCTGGCCTTCCATCCCGAGAATACGGGCTTAAGCCACATCAAGAAACCGTCGGGCGTGATGGATTTGCGAACCATGGCGATCAGCCGGCTGATGCTCGACAACATCCCGCATATCAAGGCGTATTGGATCATGCTGGGGATCGGCACCGCCCAGACTGCCCTCTCTTACGGCGCCGACGATCTGGACGGCACCGTCCGGCATGAATTGATCTACCACGACGCCGGGGCCGAGACGCCGGAGATTCTCAGCGTAGAAGATATCCGCCGCCTGATCGAAGAAGCGGGCCGCGAACCGGTCGAACGCGACACGCTCTACCGCCGAGTGCATCGCGACGGCGCGAAGTGGGAAGTCGGCGAGGCGATTGAGACGTAGGCGCGGTTTGCGTAAATGGACTCCAACGCCATCACCCGGGCGACGTAAGCTATTGTTGTTGATCCGTTACCCGCGAAACCCTTCCGGCCTTGACGTCGGTAAACCGAGAAATGGCCAATGGGTCGTGTGAGCCAGAACCGTCGAGCCGCTTACTTGGGTGTTTGCCATCTGCTGCTCGTGCTGTTTGCGAATTATGTGCTTGCGGAACCGATCGGGCCAGAGACCGATCAACAGCGCGACCCCGGCGCCGCGCTAGTGCTGGAGTTGAACGAAAATCAATCGGCTGCCACCCGACTGGCAGATTTCGTCAACGGCATTGAGTGGCTTGCCCGCGAGTCGCCGCTCTACGAAATCGATCAGATCGGTCCACTATCGCCTCGTTTGACGGTGCAGCGAGCGGCGAACGGCGAGGCGGTACTGACGTTGCAAGTTCATAATCCGACCGACCGGCCGGTGCGGACCGACATTCGCTTCCCGATCCTCCGCGATCTGACCGGCGGCGATCCTACTGCGCTGACCTACTGCTATCCACGCCAGGATCTGATACTAGGCCGTGAGGCTATCGAGTTGGATGAACCATATAGCAGCCGTTTCCCCTTGCAGTTTGTCACGGTCTATCAGCCCGGCCAGGGCGGGGTGTACCTGATCACGTGCGACACCGAGCTGCAACGCAAGCGGTATTTTCTCACCAAATCGGATCGCGTGGTGATGGGGGCGTGCTATCCGGACCAGGTGGTCGAACCAGGCCAAACCTTGACGCTGCCGCAGGCGAAACTCGGCGTCTACTCGGGCGACTGGCACGCCGCCTTCGACGCCTACCGAGAATGGACCACAACCTGGTATCAGCCCGTCGTGGATCGCAAACCGTGGTTTCGTCGGGTGTTCAACTTCCGCCAGATATTTCTCTATCCCAACCTCGACACGCCCGGTTTGTTTCAGCCGGCGGAAAAGTCGTTTACGATCGCGTCGAGCCTGGAAGACGACCTCGAACGTTTCGGCGGAGTCGATTACGTCCATTTGTTTGACTGGTCGCAAACTCCCGATCAGGGCCGAGTGGGAATGTACTCGCCCTGGCGTCATCTTCCCAGGGAACGATTCGATCAGGAACTGAACCGCCTAAGGCAAGGCGGCACGCCCGTGGGGCTGTACTTCGAGGGCTACCTTGTCAGTCCGGCCGCGGAAATTCCGACACGCCCCGGAAGTGCCTGGCAGTTGCGGAAGGCGGACGGCGAAAAGTACGATCCGTTTGGCAGCGGCGACGATTACCTTTGCCCGGCGGTGCCGGCATGGCGCGACCATCTGACCCAGGCCGTCGTGCGAGCCGCCGAGCAAACGCCGGCCGACGGGTTTTACATCGACCAGTTCGGTTTTGGCTACCAATACCCTTGCCACCACCCCGACCATGGCCACGAACTCCCCAGCAACCAGCCGCTTGAGGAAACCAGGCTGATCCGGCAAGTCCGGGCAGCATTGGCCACCGAGAAAATCATCTATACCGAGCAAACTCCGGTGGACGTCGCAATGCAGTATCAGGACGGCAGCTTCAGCTATTCACTGCTGCATGCTCGGCACAAGCGCTGCCCATCGCGAATGAACCTCAGCCGCTTCGCTTTCCCGGATTTCAAAACCATTCAGATCCTCAAGGGGGACGCACCGATCGGCGATGATGTGCGAGGCGTCCACCTCACTTTCTTCCATGGCGACGGGCTGTGGCTGGTCGGGCCGAGCGACAATCCTCGCTGGTACGCTCCCCAGGTTCTGCAGGCGATCCAAAAAACCTATGCCCTCAAGTCGAAGTATGCAGACGCCTTCGCCGCGGATGACGTTACACCACTGGTGACGACGTTGTCGGAAGGAGTGTACGCCAATCGATTCAGCGGCGAGAACCGAATCGTATGGACCCTCTATAACTCGACCGACCGGGCGCATGAAGGTACTGTCCTGCGGGTGCAACACACCGCGGGCGATCGCTACACAGATCCCTGGAACGGCGCGGCGCTGTTGCCCGACATCCGCGACGGCATGGCAACAATCGACCTTGCCCTGCCCGCCGGAGGCGTTGGTTGCGTGGTGCAATATCGCGAAGCTTGCACAAAGCCTGTCGACGGGCCGCCTGACAACTAACCCATGCTAAAGCAATTTGTTATCGCCGGGTGGGCTTTTCAGTTCGGGTCGGGCACGTCGTCGATTCAGAAGTCGCCCAATTCTCGCGGCAAATCTCGAACTGCATCGATGACCCGCATAACTTCTATTTCTTCACCATTGGTCTGTTAGAAGATGAGCCACCTCATATGCTTAATGTATCGCCAGCCACTTGGGGCTTTCGGATGGACATGGCCAGGCAACCGCTTGGCAGCATGCATGTTGATTCGGTCCCGAATTTCATAGTAGATGCGCTCACCCGTAGCCGGTCGTCGATCGATAAACGCAATGTAGTACAATACATCATCAAGATCGGACTCGGCCTTCGGTGTCCATGCAACTCTCGACATCTAATCGACGATTCCTTCTTTGGCCAGTCGCACTCGCATTCTCGCGAGCACGCTTTCGTCATCTAAAGGTTTTGACAGACCTTGCCGACTCTGTTCGATGGCTAGCCGATTGCCTTCATTCCAACGAGTAAGTTTATCCATTTCGATTTCGTCGAGCGCGTCCATGGCGGCGCGAAGCACTTCGTCCTCGTTCTCGTAAAGGCCGTCTCTCAATCGATCTTGGAGTCTTATGCGGAGGTCGGTCGGCAATTCGTTTGTCATGGTAGTTGCCCAGGGAATGGGAAAGGTATCGATTACTAAACCAATGCTGGTAAGCGAGTTCTGCCTCCTTCTACCTCCATTATGATAAAGCGAGGCCGCGGAGACAAACGTAAATTGTTCTGCGTCAAGTCACCAGCCCCTTGGTCACCAACATAAACACATCCTCCAGCGTCGGATCCTTATCGGCGAAACTGGTCATTCGCACGCCTTCGCGCAACATGCGGTCGAGCACTTCGGCGATGCGGTCGTCGTCGGCTTCGACTTCCGCGACCGCTCGGTTGTTGATCACGTCCAGGTCGCGCAGCTCCGGCATGCTGCGGAGGATCGACAGGCCGATGTCCATCTTGTCGACGAATTTGATCTCCAGCCGCCGGTTGCCGCGGATCTGCGAATAGACGTCGTCCATCGGCCCGTGCAACAGCAACTGCCCGCGCTCGATGATGCCGATCGAGGTGCAGCAGTCGGCCAGTTCCGTCAGGATGTGGCTGGAGATGAGGATTGTCTTGCCCATGCGGCGCAGCTCCTTGAGCAGCGCTTTCACCTCCAGCCTGGCCCTGGGATCCAATCCGCTGGCCGGTTCATCCAGGATCAGCACCGGCGGATCGTGGACCAGCGTTTTGGCCAGGCACAATCGCTGTTTCATGCCGCGCGAGAGCCCATTGACGAAGTCGTCCCTCTTGTGCGACAGGTCGAGCAGTTCCAATACGTCGAGGATCACCTGCTTGCGTTTTTTCTTGCCAATTTTGTACGCCACGGCGAAGAAGTCGAGAAACTCCCACACCCGCATGCCGTCGTACACGCCGAAGTTGTCGGGCATGTAGCCGATGCTGTACCGCACAGCCAACGGCTCCTTGGTCACGCTGTGGCCGTTGACCACTGCCTCGCCGGTGGTTGGCTTGAGCAGCGTGGTGAGAAAGCGAATGGTGGTGCTCTTGCCGGCGCCGTTGGGGCCGATGAAGCCGAACATCTCGCCCGCTTCGATCTTGAGATTCAAGTTCTCGACGGCGGTGAAGTCGCCGTAGCGCTTGGTGAAGTTGGTGATTTCGATCATAGGTAGCATGGCCCCCTGGGCCGTGCGCGTTTTGTGTTCCTGGGCTACATGGCCCAGGGGACCATGTTATGGTAAAGGCAGTCCGTCGCTGGCGTCGAAGTCAGGGTTAACCAGGCCACCGATGCCGTCAAAATCTTGGCGGGCGTTTGCGTCGCGTCGCGGCGCCGGAAGCGCGGCGTATCGCAGGTGGGCGAGCACGATCGTGCCGAACCGTGCCTGGCGACTGCCGGGCGAGACCGACGTGCCCGCCAAGCCCTCCTGGTTCGGATCGTCCAACGTGCCGACTAGGCGTACGTCGTTCGCTTCAAAATCGCCGCCTCGCAGGCAAACGTCGACCAGCCGGATCAGGTTAAGTGGCACTGCCTCGGGCGCGTCGTCCTCGCTCGCTGGAACGTTGGAGTGATACCAGTTGAGCAGTTCGGTCGCGTCAATTTCGTCCATCCTTGCGTAGGCGGTCTCCCCGGCGGCCAGATCGCCAATCCAACCGACTTGAAGCCGCTTGTCGTCGGCTTTCGAGATCAGCACGGCGTTCTTCAGCCCGCGCGAGGTGCCATTGGCGACCGAATGGTCGATCGACTTCGTCACGCCCGGAGTGTATACGAAGGCGCCTTCCAGGTCGAACATCTGTTCGGCGTGAATCAGGCCGGTGCGGTTGGAGAGAACCGGTAGGTTGGACAAGGTCGCCTGATTGTCTTGGCGATATCGGACCTCGCGCGACGTCTCGCCGGTCTGGCGAATGTAATCGCGCTCGATGGCAAACGGCTGCGCCACCGCATGGCGGTCGGCGAACTCCAGATCGTAGTGCGATGAGAGGGAGGTGTAGAGCGCGGTGTAGCGCGTCAGGTGCGCGCGGTTGTAGCCCTGCTGCACCTCCACCACCGCCAGTTCCGTCTTGCTGCGGGCAAAGCCGATATCAAGTTGCGCCAGCCGGATGACGAGGACTGCGTAGGCGACGGCGATCACCAGCGCAGCTCCCCAGGCCCATTCCACGCGGCCAATCAAGCGAAAAAAGAGCCAGTTGACCGGCACGATGATGATCAAGTAGACGACCAGCACCCGAACCACGAATCCGGCATCGGGTATCTCGATGCCGGCCGCTTCGGTCAAGGTATCTCGGGCGGCGTTGGCGATGTCGCTAAAGTCGGTCCAGGCGCCCAGCGACCGGGTCGGAACTTGGGAGTCGAGGATCAATCCGCCGAATTCGTCGTAGCGTTCCTGGGGCTGGCGATACTCATAGCCGGAGTCGCGGCTGAACATGCGTAGATTGGTGATGAATCGGGGGTCGCGCTGGCGGCCGCGAATGTCTTGCCAATCGAGCGAGACTTCCATGAATTCGCCCCCCGAGATGCGGTATTCGCGCGGCGGGCGGCGAAGCAGGCAGGCGTTAAAGAAGCTGTCATAGCCGGGCCAGTTGACCAATTCCGATTCGGTAAGACGAAACGCCGTTACCACCACCCGGCCGCGGCCCGTCCGGCGTTCAACGACCAGCGGCTTGCCGTCGGCCGTGTGGAATAGAACGTCCGCATCGGATGTTGGCTCGCTCGTCTGCAAGGTAACGCCGGACCAGGCTTGCGCGACTGGCAGATGTTTCACATCCCCCGATTTCAACTTCGGTGCGAAAGCTTGCGAGAGGCCCGCCAGGTCGTCGGCGGCAAGGTCCACAGCCTCCCCGGCCGTGGCCGGAAGGTATGGCGCCAGGAAGCTGCCGCGCAGCGAGTCGAGCGAGTCGGGCCCGCTGACGATCAACTGGCCGCCAAAGTGCAGCCAGTCGAGCAGGGCGCGTTGCTGTTCCCTGGAAAGCAGATCGGGGTCGACGTTGTCCCACAGCACATAGGCCACGGAGGTCCAAGTCAGCATGTTCTCGGAGAGAGGCACGGTTTTGTCGAGATCGGGCCGCACGACATGATAATAGGTTTCGCCTTGAACGGAATGTGCCGCCGGCGCCCGCGACCAATGCATGAACGGCAAGTGGCTGTAGCGATCCGATTCCTTGGCAAGCACCGCAAAGATATACTCGTGCGCCGCCAGGGAACGGAACTCCTCAATGGCCGGCGCCACTTCGCGACCGACCGGTGAGATCAAGCCGCCTTGCAGGCGGGTGTTGCCGGCAGTCGGCGGAGCGTAGAGAGTCATGTCGATCTGCTTGACCTGATCCTTGGGCAGATTGACCGGCCGCGACAAGTTGATCTGAAACGGCGTGTCCTTCAGGTCGATCGGCGACCCTCTTCGATCGATGGGAGTGAATTGCAGGTTGCCGTTGAAGTCTGCCTCGTTGGCCTTCATGGCTTGCTGGACGGCGATCCAGTGGCCTTGCTTGACTCCAGGCGAAATGCCCCGATCGTCATATGGCATGACCCTCATCAGGCTCTTTTCAAACGGCTGTTTTTCCTGTTCGTTCTTCCTCTGCTCCTCATCCTCTTTTTCCTTTTCCTCATCTTCCTTTTCGGTCTGTTGCGACTCGTCGCCAGAGCATCCGGAGCAGCCTGGCAGCACGACCATCCCGCCGCCGCCCAGAAGCAGCAATACCCACAGCCATTGCACGGCGCAAGCCGGCTGGCGTGGGGGGCTACAGGTGGATTGGCGTAGACTCATGGCGGATTCTCCAACCCAGAGTCTACGCGTTTGTGGCTTCGGAGAAAAGCAACCGGGCCAGCCCGGATAATTCGTGACGCTCGTCGCGAGAGGCCGTAAGTGCAATCGCGGCAAGGCAGCCTAACGGAGGCCGCGGTTGTACTTGCAGCCTGGCAGCAGATTGCTCATGGATAAGGCGGGCTAGGCAATCTCCGCCAGCGCCGCCTCGCGGTTGCGTTGCGATTCCTGGTAGGGTCGCACGTCGACGCCGTCGACATACGCGATCTGCAGATCGTCATAGAGTCCCAAGTCGAGTTCGTAGAGGGAGGGATCGGCGATGCAGGCCCCGCCCGGATCTCGAAGACATTGCACTTTGGGGCGTACCGGACGATGCGGATTGAAGTCGACCACGACCGCCTGATGCCCGTCGCTGAGCGTGACGACCTGACCAATCGGGAACGCAGGCACGGTTTGAAAGAACGCCTCGGCCACGACGGGATCAAAGAATGTTCCGACCATGCCGTGCATTTCGTCGAGGACTCGAACCGGCAGTTTGGCCCCCGAGTAGCAGCGGGTCGTGGTGGCGGCGTCGTAGACGTCGGCCAAGGTGGCAATGCGAGAGAAAATGGGGATCCGTGTTCCGGCCAAGGGCGGAAAGGCGTCGCCGGTGCGCGGATCGCGCCGCGGCGGATATCCCTCGCCATTGTAGCGTTGATGATGGTTCAGCACGACTTCGGACGCCGAGGCGGGGATGCGTCCTTTGACCATCTCGTATCCGAAGACCGGATGCAGTTTCATTAACTCCATCTCGTCTTCCGTCAATCGCCCCGGCTTGTTGAGAATTGCCGAGGGGATCTTCATCTTGCCCACGTCGTGCAGCAGGCAGCCAAGCCCCAGCAACTGCACGTCCTTGGCGTCGCGCGGCGTCTTGACCTTGCGTTGATCGATCAGGTAGCGTTCCAGCTTCATGCCCAGCAAGAGCGCCAAATAGCAGACGTTCGTGCTGTGCGACATCAGGTAGTTGTCGAACGCATCGAGCTTTTGCAACAGCATGTTTCCGCAATTGCTGCCGCGCAGAAAGCCGAACAGGCCGCCGATCGACTCTTGGAACTGGTGCAAGTCGAGTTGCCCCGATGCGCCTTGCATCATCTTTTCGAAGTTGCGGCGAACGTGGCTGTAGATTTCACGCTGGCCTTCACCGAGCCCTTCGTCGATGACGTCTTCCAGGAACTCCAGGTCCCGGCAACGGACCCACACCTCCACAATGCCCAATTGCTTCAGCCGCGGCACCAGATCCATGGGGATTTCGTGGTCGCGCTGCAACACTGCACTTTAGGCGATCATGCAGCGAGGTTGATCACGTGCTCGAAGAGTCTGCGAAGTTTGTGGTTGTTTGGGGTGTTGGGTAGAGCGGTCAGGAATTTCTGGTGCATCATTTCTCGGGAAATCGAGCGTTTTCGGTTGGCGTGCGAGGGACGACGGTCAGGGTTGTCCCAGGGATGATCACTGCGATCAGTCAGCGCCGACTTGTCCACGTCCCAGGAGCATAACTCGACCAGCGCGTAGAGCCAACCGTTGAGGTGCCAGCAGCCGATGTTCGACCAGATGTTGCGAACTTGCTGCTCGCCCGCTCCCCAAACCTCTTTGACGTCGTGGAAGTGTTCTTCGATTGCCCACCGCGCCGCAACGGCTTCGAGTATGTCGCGGACTTCCGCCGACGAGTCGGTGCAGAAGTACGGCGCCCAACCGCCGTCATCGAAACGAACGATCACCACGCGAATGATTCCGCTGACCAACTTGGAGGTCGCCAGAAACGTCTTGTACTGACGAGTCACTTCGACGCCGCGGCACGGGTAGGTGATCGACTCCCAACCCTGGTTATGCGCAGCCCGCATGGCCAGGCTGATTTTGTTTATTCCATAGATGCGGTTCCCGTGAGAACCCTGGGGAGGCAAGTCGTACAGGCAGGCGTCTTTTCGCAAACGGCTGACAACGACGACGCCCAACTCCAGCAAGGGCTTGAGAAACACATCCGCCGCGTATGCGCCGTCGGCTACGAGCCACACGGTCGTTTTGAGGCCGAGTTCCTTGAGGGTCTGCACCAGCCAGGTCAACAGCTCCACGCCGAGTTGATGTTTCGTGCGAAACACCCAGTCATACTTCTCGGCCAACTTCGGCACGTCGACTGCGCGAACGTAGAGCAGCGACCGCAACGGCAAGGCAATCACGCCCCACAACGGATGCGTCGCCAGCCAGGCCAGCGTTACCCAGTTGTGGCCGTAAAGCCACTGGCCGTCGGCAGGCCCCGGCGTGGGATTGTGATGCACGCCGGCGCCTTCTACATGGGGTCCGTAGCGCGAGGTGGGGGAGTCGTCGAGGGCCATGACGATGCGATCCCCCAGTGCAGAAGCAAACTTCTGCACGACGAGGCCCAACACCGCCGTGGCCAACTTTCCCGACATTCGACCGACGCTCTGGAGGCAATCGTAAAACCGGTCCCAATCATCCCGCACGCCCGCGGCGACAAACCAAGCGCTGGCCGTCCGCCGATCGCCGGCCAGGAACATCCCGGCCACAAGGATTGGCAGCCGAAAGGCCATCCGCCGATCCAGCCCCGCCGCGAGCGCCGCAACGGCCGTCTGCACCACCCCAGCCAACGGCACTTTCGCCTTGGTCGTCTTCTGGCGATTTGGATTGCGGCGCCGGAGTCGTTCACGTTTGTCGTGCTGCGACTTTTTCTGTTTCTTGTGTTGCGGTTGCGGACGCTTCGAGGAACGGTTACGCTTGGCCATCCGTGGCTCTCCCGGTGGATTGGGTGACGTTGACAATCACACCATCGCGGAGAGCCACTTTTTTGGTAATATCAATCTGAAGTCAAGAGCCAAAATTGCCTAAAGTGCAGTGCAACAAGAACCGCTGGGGATCGCTCGGCAACGGAATGGGCCGCGCGAGGATCATCTTGGGCTGGATGTTATGGATGGGTACGCGCAGCATCTATGCCAGCTTCCTATACCGTGGCGCAACTGAAAAACCGTCTGCTGCCAACGAAACCATTGCTCACTGGTAAACAGGTCACTGAAAAATAGCTCAATTTTTTCACTGTCGATTCTCTTCGCAGTGAGCATTGCGCGGTCCGTGCCACGGGTAAGGGATTTGCGGCTTGTGCCGCACGGCTTTCGAAAGGTTCGAATTGTGCAGACACTGACGAACAGGGGGCATTGCAGGTATTATGAGCAAGTTGGCGGTCTGTCCCGCCATTGTCCTTTGCAATCCTCGTGACCGCGGTAATGAAATGGCATCGAACAGCACGAGATCGTCCCACGAACCGTCCCTTCTTCTCGACGTGGACGCCGCGGTCAAGCAGCGTTACGCGGCGGCTGCTCGTCAGGCCGATCCGGCGCTCTGTTGCCCGATCGACTACGATCGGCAATACCTCGAAGTGTTGCCGGCGGAATTGATCGAGCGCGACTACGGTTGCGGCGATCCGTCGCGATACGTGCGGCCGGGCGAAACCGTGCTCGATCTCGGCAGCGGCGGCGGCAAGATCTGCTACATCGCCTCGCAGGTGGTCGGTCCCCAGGGGCGCGTGATCGGGGTGGATTGCAACGACGAGATGCTCACCCTGGCCCGCCGGTTTCAGGATGAAGTGAGTGCGAGCATCGGGCATCGCAACGTGGAGTTCCGCAAGGGGCGAATTCAGGATCTGGCGCTCGATCTTGAAGCATTTGAAAGCTATCTCGCCGACCATCCCATCCAAACCAGTTCCGATTGGCTCGACGCCCAGGCGGCCGCCGACGCGCAACGACGCCAAAGTCCGCTAATTGCCGACAATTCGATTGACGTGATCGTTTCCAATTGCGTGTTGAACCTGGTTTCCGAGCGTGATCGTCGGCAACTGTTCGAGGAGATGGCTCGCGTGCTCAAGCCGGGCGGGCGAGCCGTTATCAGCGACATCACCTGCGACGAACCGCCGCCGGAATCACTGAAAAGCGATCCCCAGTTGTGGAGCGGCTGCATCTCGGGCGCGTTCGTCGAAGACGAGTTCCTGCAAGCGTTCGAGCGAGCCGGGTTCTACGGCATCGAGATTCTCGTCCGGCAAGAGAAGCCGTGGGCGGTGATCGGCGGTATTGAGTTCCGCAGCGTCACCGTGCAGGCGTTCCGGGCGGACGACGGGCCTTGCCTCGACTATCAGCAGGCCGTGATCTACCGCGGTCCGTGGAAAAGCGTGACCGACGAGACGGGGCACGTTTTTCAGCGCGGCGTGCGAACGGCCGTTTGTAAACAGCGGTTCGGAATCTACACACAGGCCCCCTATCTCGCTGACATGCTGCCGATTGAACCGAATCAGCCGGTCGCGGACGAAGCAGCCCAGCCAATGGATTGCCGAAAAGCCCAGGTCCGAAGCCCCAGCGAGACCAAGGGCGCAGCCGTCGGGTTGACGCTCATGCCGGGCGAGGGCGATTGCTGTGGCGATAGCGGCTGCTGCTAGCCGGGAGTCGCGATCCGTACCGTCCCCCCAACCGGAACTTCCGCCAGAGGTTTCCAGGCTTTCGCAGCTATCCGTCTGGGGACGAGGGCAAATCACGGTCGATTAAATTGCTGGCTCCTGCCCATCCTTACATTCCACTTCGATAAGGGTTATTCCATGGCGAATGCGACACCCGACCTCTGCAATCTGGCTGCACTGAACAACCGCGTGGCAATGGCCCTGGCCCGCAATCCTTACTTGACGAGCCGGCAACTGGAGTTTGAAGCCGACGAGCACCAAGTGACGCTGCGTGGCGAGGTCGGCTCGTTCTTTCAGAAACAGATGGCGCAGGAAATGCTGCGAGGAGTCGACGGAGTCGGGTCCATTCGCAACGAGCTACAGGTCGTTTGGACCTGAACTTCAGCGTGGCTTATTGGGCAAGTGGCCGTGCATCGCCGCTTCACACGAATCGTAGTTCGGGAAGCGATCGTGCAGCCGAGCGGTATGCAGCACGCTTTCGTTGGTCGGTGTCAGCCCGCACACCCTCATGATTCCGCCGCCGCTAGTGACGCGCTTGTGTAGCAGCACCAATTGGCCGACCAGATAGGAATGGATCAGCGGAACCTCGTGCAAATCGAGTACGATTCGCTGAGCAAAATGCTGTTGCATGGCGTTCCAAGCCGCCTCAGCGAATGAGACGTCCTGGCCCAAGGTGCTCCCATCGTGCGCCAAACGCACGATCAACCATTCTGGACCTCGATCGAATTCGAGATTCCATCCCGTGGCAAGTTGTGTCATCTGTGACTCGCTCCCGACTGAGTAGTGAACCGGCGGCGCCATTCTAACTGGCTTTAATATTAATGATTTCGGATTACAGCACAAGTAATTCAAGGCAGGCGTTCGAGCAGTTCCAACCCTGTTCTGGCTGTCTGCGGCAACTTGGGTATGTTGGCCGGCATCGACGTGTAAGCACTATATCTGTTTCAGCCGTGATTCCCCAGATTGTCTCACTTACGCCAAGTCCGCAATTTTAAGCATGGAACCGCTCTAAGGAGTGCTAAAAACGGGTGGATAGTATCGAATAGGAGCGTCGAGAAAAGTGGGCAATATGGGGGAATATCCGGCGGCTGATTGCACCAGTCAGAAAAACTAGGCTATATTTTAATGGCCGCAAGAGGGTCATTGTGGCGGTCTATACGCGGCTTGAGCAGTATGCCGAATAGGGGCGACAGCGGACGAAGTCGCCGGGGGCAATGGCCAGCAGGCGATGAGTGGATTGGTTCGATTGGCAAGCAGGAAAAGGCGTGCATCCCATGTCTACTCAGCAAATCGACAATCAGCCGTTTCCCGAACCGCCGGAGACGATTGTCAATTTCATTCGCCAACTTCCGCCAGTGAAGCCAGAATTGGCCGAACGCCGCCGCCGCCCGCGAAGGGTGGTGGCAACCACCTGTCGCGTCACGCCATTGAACGCGCAACTTACGCCCTGTGGCGATCCGTTCCATGCGGTCACCCGCGACGTGTCGACGACCGGCATCGCCATCATCTATACTCGGCAGGTCGACGCCCCGAATCTGATGTTCGAACTGCAGCGAGCAGGCGGCGTCAAGGTTCAAATTCTCACCAAGCTTGTCCGTTGCGTTCGATTAGGCCCCTTTTATGACATCGCCGGCGAGTTTATTGTGCGCACGGATGAGAAGTAATGCCTTGAGGTTTGCACTGGTCATGGGGTTGTGGGGATCGCTATGGGCGCAGGGGATGCAATCGACGGCGACGGATTACGAGGCGGCCATATCGGCCGACAAGCCGTTGGTGCATCTACGCTTTCCGCACGATCCGACTGCTGAGTCGGGCGCCAGCGCGGCTGAATCGCTCGGTTCGGCGCTGAAACTCGATGGCGGTCGCTCAGCCGGCGCGGAATCTCAGCGCGGCAAAACACAGCGCGGCAAAGTGCAGCGCGACGGCGACATCTCGGTGGAATGCTGGTTCCTGACCAACGAACCGACGGGTACGCTGCTGGCGATCAAGATGCGCCCCGCGGATGAGCAACCAGACAGTGGCGCAGGTGACGCATGGAACTCCTTGTGCCTTGAGTTGCAGAGCAACAGCACGCGCCAAGGGCAACCGCCGACCGCCTCCCTCTGCCTGACACAACCGTCCGGCAGCGAAATTGCGAAGCGCGCCACGCTCTTTCCGACAATCTATCCCGGCAAGTGGTATCATCTCGTTGTCGTGCTGGATCACGAAGTTCAGGTCGTTCGCGTCTACCTCAACGGTGTTGAATTAGAGCGACCGGCGTCCCCCTTTCAGCCGGCGACCGAGCAGGTTGAAGTGGACGTTGTCCTGCTGCCAGGCGATCGCTTCGAGGGGGGGAATGGGTTCGACGGCCGGCTCGACGAGATCGCCCTCTACGGGCGTCCCCTTTCGGCCGAGCAGGTTCGCCGCCATTTTCACGCCGCCATCGCTCCTACCGGCCATCTCAAGTCGGTCAGAACAGTTGGCCACCGTGGCAACAAATTGCATGCTCCGGAAAACACGCTCGCCAGCGTGAATGAGGCCATCGAGGCGGGCAGCAGTATGGTCGAGATCGACCTGAACATCAGCCGCGACGGAGAAGTAGTGTTGATGCACGACGATACGATCGATCGCACCACCAACGGCGCCGGCAAGCCGGAGGATCATACGGCGGCGGAGTTGGGCCGGCTCGATGCGGGTAGTTGGAAACATGCACGGTATGCCGGCGAAAAGGTGCCGACGCTGGCCGAGACGATTGAGCTTGTCGACGGCCGCGCCGTGCTGATGCTCGATCTCAAACGGAGCGGACTGGGCCGGCCGTTGGCCAAGACGATTGAAGAAACGAAGCTGCCGCTCGAACAAGTTGTATTCGGCCCCTGGAAGGATTCCGATGCGGCCGATGTGTTGAAGCATATTCCCCAGGCGACGGTAGTACAGATCGGCTCTCAGCCCCCAGCATACGACGCTGCGTGGTTCGCCGAGATGAGACGGAAGGGATACGCGGGCGTTTCGCTCGACTGGCGGACCGTAACGCATGCCTTCGTCCGCGCGGCGCGGGAGCACGACTTCCAGGTCTACACCTGGACAGTCAACGACCCGGTTGACCTGAGCGGCGCATTGTTAATGGGCGTGACGGGTATCATTACGGACGATCCGGCGGGGCTAACGCGAGTGCGCAAATCGTTGAGATAGTCGCAGATTGTCCATGAATAATGGGGGCTAGGTTGCGGCCGGTGTCTTGCGAAAATACCCGAACACGCGTAGCACTTGCACCAGCACGACCAGTCCGCCGATGGTGGCCAGCACGCTTTTGGTTTGGTCCCACGGGGTGGGGCCTGCCAGGTCGCGCCAAGAGAAGACGTCAGCCGTTGCTTGACCGGCCGCCGCGTTGTTTGGCTGCGCGGCCGCTTCATACTCGGTGGCGTCGGGGTTCGGTTTGCGGGGTTGATCGGTAAATAGCCGCGCCGTTTCGCCGTCGCCGGCGGCGAACAGGGGCGTCCCGCTGCGGGTGACCGCGGCGAGTGAATCGCCGGAGTCGGCGTCC
>JBGTJT010000422.1:0-3989 GCA_041744995.1 Pirellulales bacterium
TGAATATACGCCCTATGGCGAGACGCTCAGCGTGGATGGCGACTTCGCTTCGGTGAACCCGATGCGGTTTAGTACGAAGTACTTCGACTCGGAAGTCGGGCTGTATTACTACGGATATCGTTCGCTGGCGAATGACATCGGGCGGTGGATTAGCCGGGATCCGATTCAGGAACGGGGCGGGATCAATCTCTATGGGTTCGTGGGCAACAAGCCGATTGACGCAATCGACCCCGATGGTCGCGAAGAGTTCTATAAAGCCCGACGCAAACGTGAACTCAGCATGATGTCGAAGACGATGCAGGAGTACATCGACGCTCTTGACCGTAAAGCACAACAACAGCGCGACAACGCAGCACGTCCGAGGGGCACCGCTTCACATCCTGTCTTCCATCCGGGGATGTTATCTGAAATCGACCAGGCGCTAGCCACGAACAAACCCGATCTCGGCGATTTATGGCGACGAGACGCCGATCTCATGCAGGAGCAACAAGACATTCTCGACGCCCACGAAGCGAACCGTTTACCTTGGCCCTTAGAGGTAGTTCGAACGATCGCCGCATCGACCCTATATGCCACATTTGACAGCGGACACCGTTTCGTCAATGGGGTCACTCGTCCGGAGATGTACCCCGAAATGTCTGACGCCGAATGGATGGGGCACGGCCTGTTGCTGGGCATGGAAATAATCCCAGGCTTCTTCGACGACGCCGCCCGAGGAGTCGCCCGCGGCGGACGGCTCGCCAGCAACGCGGATAATGCTTATGATGTTATTAGGTTTAGCCGGGGCGCTGACGATGTTCCAACCAGCTACGGCGTTCGGTTCTTTGGGGAAGAGCAAGTAAGGCACTATACCGGTGCATCAGCGATGCTAGGTAGGCCAAATTCTCCTGTATTCTTTTCACCAGTGGAAGACATGGCGGTTGTGCGGAATGCAGGCGATGCAGCATTGCACTCTGGTATGGCGCCATCCGTTACAAGTGCGTATGTGAATGGCAACGACGTATTTGGAATTAGCTTCCCAACGACTGGCCTATCAACACGCCTACCAACTGCTATCGATGCGGGCGGGTACAGTCATTTTTTGGAGGGCGGGTATACTGCGGCTCGACTTCCCGATGGTGGCGGATACCTTGTGAATCCGACTCGAGAATTTGTTACGCCGGGAGTTGCTGTGCCTAGGGATTCTGTACTCTTAAGCTAGGCCCAAATGGCGAGTGGATAATTCAAAAGAGGTTCTAAAATGAATGCATGGGACAAAAAAGGCTGTGCCACATGTCGAAGCAAGTGGCTCTCAGGCGAGGGGCTTAGAAAGCTAGGCGTCAGCGATGAACGTCACGCATCGTTGCATTACTGTGACAGGTGCAACACTTTTTGGGAGCAGTACGAGAGATACGTTGACACGATTTCAGAAGCGGAAGCAACGACTATTTACGGTAAGGAAACGGTTTCAAATCGACTGGAACTTCAATTGAGTTTTGAAGCGCAAAATCCTCTGGAAGCATCGTTGATTCAGTCGCAGCGCGGAAGGATTCCATTCACCACATTCGTGGAACAGTTGCTGAAATCAGATGTATATGTATTGAGCACCGATGAAGCTGACGGCAATTCATTCAATCCAATTCAGTACGAGCGATGCGGCGAAGCCTATGTTGCCGTGTTTACGGCATTGGAAAGAACATTGAGGGTCGCAAGGCAATTTTCTTACTGCCTGTCGATTCGAGCAAGCGAATTATTGACTCTTATTTCTCCTCAGGTTGGTATCGTACTGAATCCTGGATGGAGTGCTGGGTTTGAGCTCTCCGCGTCTGGTTTAGAGGGGATCCGCAGAGACTTCTTGCATTAAGGGGTACTTAAAGCGCTGAATTGGGTGAATGTGGCGATTGGAGGAAGGCTCGACGTGGTACTTTCAGGTGCGGGCGTACAACGACATTGGTGCTTCGGACTGGAAGCAACTCGCGCAACCGGCCACCACGCCCCTGTCGCCCGACATCGTCGATACGCCCAAGGACCACTTGGCGGTGGCTGTGCAGAAGAACGGCTCGAATGCCGTTGCCGGTACGTACTATAGCTTCGAATACGACGGCATCGGCAACCGGACGAAGGCGGTCGGCCGTAGCAACTACGGCGGCGCGACGACTTACACGCACTACAAGCTGAACCAGATCGCCTGGTCAAAATATTCAGCCGACGCTGAGTCGTTGTCGATTCGGAATTAAGAGCGGTCACGAGGCCGATACCTCGGCCGAGTGTTGGGAACAGGTGGCGCTGATTTCCCGCCGGTTGTGGCCTTTTTGAAGGTTGAGCGCAGCGGCGACCGACGAGGTACCGCGAACCCTCGACAAACTCGCCGCCCGCTACGCGGCTTCCCGATGGTAATACGTCAGCAGCCCTCCGAGCTGTTCGCGGCATTCAACCGCCCCGGCATTGGCGCCGAGGTCGTGGTCCGGCTCGATGAGCCGGTTGCCGAGGCCCTGATGGTTGCGATCGCGATGAGAATGGTCGAGGCACTGCCGCACGGCGTTTCGCAGCGCGCCTTCGCCGAAGAAGATCATCCGGTCCAGGCACTCTCTTATACCGGTCCTTCAGCCCAATACGGGGCATTCTAGTAGCAGGCGGGTATTGGAGAGGCCGCTGGCACGGTGGCGACCAAGCCGAGCTCGGAAACACCTGGGAGAAATTTCGTTCCCATTTGCTTCCGTAGTCGTTCCGTAGCCGTTCCGGTCCCTTTCCGTAGCTGACGCCGATAGGTTCTGGTAGCTTTCAACTACCTGTTACACCGAATCGAGTCGTTCAAGCATCGGAGGAGTCATGCGTCATCTTTACTCCAGCAAACATCGTATTTTCCTTACCCTGGCGACCCTCGCCTTGTTTATTGTTGGGCTTTACTCGCTGAGGACCACTGGAATAGGTGGAGTGGAGCAGTCGTCCTCCACCGAACCGGTCGTGGAAGCCCCTCGCATTGACCCGGACGATACGGACGGCGACGGGCTGAAGGACAACTACGAGCTAATCTTCTTTCACACGCTGGATGAATCGGGCGATGCCGATGGCGACGGCCTGCCGGACGCGCTGGAGTTGCGATACTACGGCGACTTGACCACGTCTGCGGATGAAGATGGCGACGGTTTGCCGGATAAATGGGAGCTAACGCATTTCGGAAACCTGGATCAAGGTCCGGATGACGACCCGGACGGGGACGGGCTGACCAATATCGAGGAACTTCAACGGGGGCGCGGCTTTCGGCCTGATCGCCGCACGACGGCGAAGTCGTGGGACGAAAGCAAGGCGACCGCCACGGTCAGCGGTTCCTCCAGCGTCGCGGGCAACGGGAAACGAGGCCCCGACGGCAAGGTCTACTTTCGGAAGACCTACGAGCGTCTGCTCGCGGAGGGCAAGTTCAATACGCCGTGGAACGAGCTGAAGTAAAGGGCGACAGTAATTCTGTTCCCAAGCGCTACCCAATTCATTCCGTAAGCATTCCGTAGTTGATGTCCCCGAGCCATGCTAAGTTGTCTCTCTGTCGCAAACGTCAGTCGCCTGCAAGCCATAACAGGACGGATTACATGATCAGCAAACGCAATAATCGCGCCAGTTCGCACCTCCGCATGCCTTTGCGATTGGCATTGCCTGTAGCAATGTTTGCCTGCCTCTGCCTGACGCATCAACGTGCAATGGCAGAACCGGAGACCCTCCGAGTCGGCGGCAGCTGGTCGGGTTACCCAAGTCTTTCTCAGGTGGCCGAACATTTCTCCAAAACGAGCGCAGCCAGCGCTACGGTGCATGGGATGCACAATCAACTCGGCTTTCGATCGCTGGCCGAAAGCAAGCTCGATGTTCTCGCCTATTCTAATCGCAGCGACAGTGCCATGAATGAGGCGATCGATACCGCATTTGGGGAGAGTGAGAAAGGAGTAACGAACGAACTGCGCGAGCACCTGATGGGACAGTTCGTAGTCATCGTCCTTATCCATCCTGACAACCCGGTGCGG
>JBGTJT010000423.1:0-6156 GCA_041744995.1 Pirellulales bacterium
CCTGCCCTATTCCTCCGCCGCTTCTTCCTGCGGCGGTAACAACTTGTGACTCGCCAAAATCTCCTTGACCCGCGGCGGCGTCAGGTAACGCACAAACTCCTGCGTTTCCCGGCTGGCCGTCGGCGAGATGTGCAGCGTGTACGTTCTAGCCAACGGGTATCCGGCCGGCAGCGGCCCGCCTTGCACGATCGGCAATGCCTTCTCGCCCGCGATGGTAATCGGCGCCAACCGCACCGAATTCTCTTCGGCGGGGAACTCCGCCAGGTCGATGATGCCGATCGCCGACTTGCTGCGAGCAACCGTCCGAATGATTTCTTGCGTGCTGTCCTTGGCGGTGTACTGCACGCCCCGCCGCTCCGCGCCGATCAGGCTGCGAAACACCTCGGCAAGGATGCTGGAACTGTCCGGGCCGACCATCTGCAGGCTCCCCTCCTGGCCGGGCCAGCTGGAGAGGCTGCCTTCGTAAATGGTCTTCAGATCCGAGACCAGCAACTCGCCCACACTGTTCTCCGGATGCACAATCACGCCCAGCGTGCGGTGCCCCAGCACCATGCCTCCCTCGTTGGTCCCAACACCCGTGGTTCCCAATAGCGTCAGTTCGACGTCTTCAGTCAGGCTGATGGTTTGACTCGCCGCAGCGCTCTCTTGATACACGACGTCGATCGCGCCCTTGTTGAGGACGAAGGAGTTGGCCAGGTTCTGCATCATGGCACGTCCTTCCCGAATGCCGACGCACTTGGCCCGCGGGGCCGTACCGGCCTTCACCAGCGCAAACCGATCACGGGCTTCGTAGCGGACCCGATCCTGCCCCGGATAGAGAAAGTGCTCGCGGGCGATCTTCGCTCCCTCCGGTCCGCAGGCGTACTCGCAAAAATCTTCCCCCACTGTCGGACCGTCGACCCGGGTGTACAACAGCAGATCTTCCGTCAGCGGATATTGGCGCGCCAGAATCCTGTCGAGCCGAGGCGGCACGAACGGTCCTTCCGCGCTTCTCGCCACGCCTAGCTTGGTGACGTTGCCAAGATTCGCCTGCGGGTCCAGGCAGAAGCCGATCGCGCCGGGATTCTGCGCCACGAACGCCGCCACTTGATCGGCCGTCTCGAACTGCTGCATTCCTCTCACGAAGGATCGTCCCCCCATGATGTTGGATCGAAAGATCTCCGCGGCCTTGGTGTTGCGCTGCTCGCCGACCGGCAGGATCGCCCGTAACCCGCCGTCGACCGATTTCCAGTGGGCCGCCTGGCCCGTGAACACCTGCCGCAAGTGGTCGTAGGAAAGCGTCCGGACCGGGTTGTCGGGATGGACGATCACCACCACCACGAATTGGCCAAACAGATGCCTGCGGAGTTTGGCGTTGTTCTCTTGATCGTCCTCCCCGAACGCCTCGCGGATCAACGATTCCTGGGAACCTTCCGTTTGGGGCGAGTAGACCAGCACCTGAAGCTTGTCGTCCGCCAGGTAGCGAAAGCCCCGTTTATTATTCGTTCCTTGCACCGTCACCGGGGCGCCGCTGGATTTGGTGAATTCCTCGGCAATTTGCGACAGGCTGCGGTAACCCGACCAACTGCCGCCTACGCGCAAACTACCCGGCTCGGCCGACACCGGCTGCTGGAGCAGCCCCAGCAGCATCCCGCCGGCGACTACCGACAACGCGAACCACAAGAACTTCCTGAGTTGCGAACT
Organism: Pirellulales bacterium; assembly: GCA_041744995.1. Classification (GTDB taxonomy): domain Bacteria; phylum Planctomycetota; class Planctomycetia; order Pirellulales; family UBA7805; genus JBBDLY01. The sequence continues at coordinate 1,684 of JBGTJT010000423.1, forward strand.
GGTGCGGAGGGTGCGTTTGCTGGTCATGACATTGATCCTGGTTCGACTTGTAGGCGACTGGCGTTTCCGACGCAGAGACAACTTAGCACGGCTGGGCGACGTCAACTACGGAACGCCTACGGAATGGATTGGGTAGCGCTCGGGAAGGCAATGGCCGACGTCCATTATTCCAACTCGTTCCACGGCGTATTGAACTTGCCCTCCGCGAGCAGCCGTTCATAGGTCTTATGGAAGTAGACTTTGCCGTCGGGGCCTCGTTTCCCGTTGCCCGCAACGCTGGAGGAACCGCTGACTGTGGCGGTCGCCTTGCTTTCGTCCCACGACTTCACCGTCGTACGGCGATCAGGCCGAAAGCCGCGCCCCCGTTGAAGTTCCTCGATATTGGTCAGCCCGTCCCCGTCCGGGTCGTCATCCGGACCTTGATCGAGGTTTCCGAAATGCGTTAACTCCCATTTGTCCGGCAGGCCGTCGCCATCTTCATCCGCCGACGTGGTCAAGTCGCCGTAGTATCGCAGTTCCAGCGCGTCCGGTAGGCCGTCGCCGTCGGCATCGCCCTATTCATCCAGCGTGTGAAAGAAGATGCGTTCGTAGGAGTCCTTCAGCCCGTCGCCGTCCGTATCGTCCGGATCGATTTGAGGGGCTTCCACGGCCGCTTCGGCGGAGGACGACTGCTCGAAGCCGCCTATTCTGGCAGTCCGCAGCGAGTAAACCCCGACAAAGAACAAGGCGAGGGTCGCCAGGGTAAGGAGAATACGATGTTTGCTGGAGTAAAGGTGACGCAGGACTCCTCCGATGCTTGAACGACTCGATTCGGTGTAACAGGTAGTTGAAAGCTACCAGAACCTATCGGCGTCAGCTACGGAAAGGGACCGGAACGGCTACGGAACGACTACGGAAGCAAACGGGAACGAAAGTTCTCCCAGGTGTTTCCGTGCTGGGCTTGGTCGTCACCGTGCCAGCGGCCTCTCCAATGCCGGCCTGCTACGAGAATGCCCCGTACTGGGCTGAAAGACCGCCTTAAGAGAGTGCCTGGACCGGATGACCTTCTTCGGCGAAGGCGCGCTGCGAAACGCCGTGCGGCAGTACCTCGAGCACTACCACAGCGAGCGCAATCATCAGAGCCTCGGCAACCGGCTCATTGAGCCGGACCACGACGTCGGTGCCGTTACCCGGACGGTTGAATGCCGCGAACGGCTCGGCGGGCTGCTGAAGGTTTACCACCGGCAAGCCACGTAGCGTGCGGCAAGTTTGGCGAGGGTTCGCGGTTCATCGTGCGGTCGCCGCCTGACGCTTTGCCGTTTCTCGCCAATCTTACTCAACGCGCCGAGACTCTCTGTTAACCAGTTTGTTCAGCAGGCGTGCAGCAATGATAATTGTGAGAAAAAGGACCATTCCAACTACCACGACTGGGTAGATGGGTGAGGATGGAATATGACGCCGTAATTTTTCTGCCGTGAACGGTGTGTGAATCACTACAGGCGATTCATTGGGTGAGTACACCACGACAAAAGGATGTTTCGTGTGACCAACTTCATTAAACAACGACTTTACTTTTGGATCTTCCCAATTATCGTATTCCAGCAACAAAGGAACAAACCTCTTGCTATGATAAAGTCGTTTGATATTGTCATCTTCGAACACCTCAAGTGCCGAATCACCCCACAAATCGTAAGTGGGTTTTGCCAACACGACAACAGTCTGGTGCTTATCAAGATACCGCGGCAAAGTTCTTGAGGAGTAGGTATCCCATTTAATCGGCGAACGGACAATAACCGTGCGACTAATCCATATGGAAGCAATTGCTGCTGGAATGAAAAGTAGAATTAGCGTAAATAGCGAGTACTTTATTGTCATTGTTCTTATCATCGATCGTGTTCCTTATCGCCAACGTATGTAGGTTTGTCTTCAAGTTGGAGAGTGATAGTCATCCCGAGTGGCCTTTCGGCCTCAAGTAGATTTTCAAATTCTTCGTGACTCAAATGGTGTAGACCCGGGTCAAATGTAGTCTTATATGTACTGGGTCTCGTGAGAAGTTGCCACCCGTCGATATGCTTGACATCGGTCAGCTCTCTGTGAATTCGCCGGATGTCCTTAGAAGAACCACTTATTGTCAACGTTGCACCGGGTTTGGCGAGCCTCGCAATTTCACGCCATGTCACTTCCTCTAGTGGTGACGAGCGGATAACGAAGTCACTTACGGATCGGTCCTCCAATGTTGAAGTGTTTGGTCTCTTGATGTGCTTCCCGTGGTGAATATAAGTGTCATACTTTTTGTTTGTGGAGTAGTCAGCGAATGTTAGATTCTCTTGTTCTCCAAAGATATTGATGTGCAAGCCGTCGCCTACCGGTGCGACAGGCGTTCCACCACTTGAGCCATCACGATGAATCGCTGGCAGTGAGACTGTTTCATTTTCGTCACCCCGGATCTCTGCACGGCGGAGTTCTGCAATTTTTGGGCGGATATGATCTAAGTGTCGTCCCCCGGAGGAAAGATGCACCGAATAACCTTTCTGCCCGATCCAATCCAAGACCCGAATACGCCAAGTCTTTCGTCCAAATCTCTCAACCCTCTCTCGATAGCCGACATGAATGCGCTTGCCGTCTTTGGAATGATAGAACACTTCATTTCCATCGGTAAGTTCGAGAGCATCGCCATGCTTCTCACTTCGTTCGTAGATGTGCCCCTCACGTAATCTTTGCGCACTTTTTAGATGGAAGTGGTTGAGGAATGCGCCTCCTGGTGATGTCGAGGTAGCCTTGTTCGACGAGAACTTGGCGAACGGCTCGACGGTGATGGGCAGCTATCAACGTATCGGATAATGCGTCGCCTGTCGTGCAGGCGGTCTGATTTAATTTCAATTCGTATTGTAAAACGGCGGCGCGGAACTTGTCACGTGTTGCGTCGGTAATTGCTTCGCGCGCCGCCAGCCGGCTGGCCGGCGTCCCGGCGGCAACGCCGCCGGGATAATGATCCTCGTTGGCCCATTGCCAAGCGGCATAAAGATCATCTGCGGTCCAATCGAGAGGGCGGCCCTGCCGGGCCGCCAGATACGCGGTGCGGCTCTTCCCCGCGCCGATGCCCGCCTCGCACGACCCGTTGAAGCGCGGCATGCGAACCGGGGATAACAAGGGCACGATCCGCCAGCGCGCGAGCCAGTCTCCCCACATGGCGCTCCGGAAGGCGGAACCGTTGTCACTCTTGAAGACTATTGGCGGTCCGTACTGCTGGGCCAGCGACTCCAGCACCAGCAGGGCTTCCTGCGAACTCGCGTCCGGCACTGAGGTCCAAGCGAGCTGCGCACCGCTGGCCAGGTCGCGAACGGCCAGGATCTGCGTGTCTTCGTCGATCGGCCGGGGCGGCTGGCTGTGATCGACCGCCCAGACCGTGCCGGGGCGCGTCCATTGCAGGACTTCCACCATCTGCTGGTGTTCTTCCTGGAACCGCTGTCGATAGTTTCGCAAGAGATACTCCAGCACGCACCGCGGCGCGTCCGGGAGATAAGCCTGCAACGTCGGCAATCCCAGCCGTGGGCCCGACTCTTCCAGCATCACGGTCACCGCGATGCGCTCCTCCATCGTCGGTTCTCGACAAGGGCGTCCGCGCAACGCAATGGTGGGCAAGCCAGTCCGGTCGCTTCGCAACCAATGGGCCACCGTGCGCGGCGAGAGTTCCAGGCAGCGGGCCACGTCCCGGCAGGACGTCTGTTGCTCGACCGTGAACTGCACGATTGCCCGCCGCCGCTGCAACTCCTGCTCGCGCCGAGGCATCTGCCGAGCGGCCTGTTCTTCACAGCGTGAAGCATCGCACGGTTCGCAACAGGCGGCTACTTGCTCGTCCGGCGCCCGGCACGCCGCTGACGCTTCGATCGCTTCGACTGCGTCGTTTTTTTGAGCGCTGCGGCCGTTGGCGCCGAGGTCGGCTGGGCCATGATCTGGGCCAGTTCCAGACGGACCGTCTGCGAAGCCAACTCGCGCTGCAATTCTGCGATCCGATTCGATAACTGGGCGTTCTCGATCGCTTCGCTGCTCAGCGAGGCGCCAGGCCGGCCCATCGGCTTCGGTTCCAGATCGACGAGCGCTGTTTGCAGCACGCGATTCCGCAGCTTGTAGAACATCGCTTCGCTGATCCCCAGCCGCTCGGCCGCATCGACTACCGACGCCTTGCCTGCGATCGTCGCCAGGATCAACTCCAGGCGTTCCTTGGCCCGAGACGATCCGTCCAGACGCGACACCAGCGCCGGACCCAACGGTTTCCTGCCCGCCATGCGTAGAGCCTCCACCATCCTGTGGTCTGCTGCCGGTCATGAGCAGGTCTCCTGCACGCTACCCGCCGGCGCTATTGGTTGTAGCGAAGGCGCATCAGAAACGCCAGCGGTCGCCTGGTCCGCCTCGGCGCGCAACTGCTCCGCCGCGCGCAACGCCCGCACCATCGGTCGGCGAGGCTTGCGCTTCGAGCCCGTCGGCGTCGACTTC
>JBGTJT010000424.1:0-8546 GCA_041744995.1 Pirellulales bacterium
CTGGCTGCCTTGGAGATTGTCCGCGACGAGCCGCAGCGACGTGCGGATTTATTGGCCGCCGCCGACTCGGTCCGCAAGGCATTGCAAGGGCAAGGCTGGGACGTCGGCGATTCCTGCTCGCAAATCATTCCGGTCTATGTCGGCGAGCCGGCCGAGGCCATGCGGCTGCACGCGGCGCTGGCCGAAGGGGGGCTGTTCGTACCCGGCATCCGACCCCCAAGCGTACCGACGGGCGAGTCGCTGCTGCGGATCAGCCTCAGCTACACCCACGACGAAACCATGCGAAAAAAACTGTGCGACACGCTCGCGATTCTCAAGTAAGATGTGCAATACAAGCTCGCAGCGCAAGCAAGTGGGCGGCGTCAGAGCTTCGGGTGCCACTGCTGCCCTCAGCAGTGGCGGGGTACAGGACGCGGCCCATGTCTTATAGTTATTCTGCTTCGGTTCTGCTTGGAATGGACAACTGGAAACGACCTTTTTGCGAGTGTCCACTGCTGAGGGCAGCAGTGGCACCCGACGCGTACTCCTCCGCGGATGCTCGCGCTGCGTGCTGGTATTCTTGCTTCCCTTCCCAAAAGACAAGCAATGGAAGACGACTTCAGTCAACTCAATCCGGTCCACCCCAGCGAACCGTTCCGGCAAAGCGAACCGGCCCGGCCGAGCGAGCCGGCCCAGCCCATCAACCCGTATCAGCCGCCGGTCAACCCGTATCAGTCTTCGACTTACGAGCCGTACCGCTCGCCGTCGATGTCCAGCGGCAACGGTACACTCGCCCTGTGGCTGGGCGTGATCTCGATGATCGCCAGCACGCTGGGGGTCATCTGCTGCATCCCGTTTCTGTTCAACCTCGTGGGCCTCATCTCCGGGGTAGTGGCAGTCGTGCTGGGCGTCAAGGAGATGCGTGCAGTGCGGGAAGGCTATGCCCACGCGAGCAATCGCACCACCGCGCAGCTCGGGGTGGTGTTCGGCAGTATTGGCATTGTCATCAGCCTGCTGCTGCTGCTGCTCTTCGCCGGCTTCATTGCATTTGCCATCCTGGCCGATCCGCCGTGATGATCGGAATAAGAATGCGTTCGTCGACGGTTGGCGGCATCTACGGCTCGACTGCTTCCAACGCTCTGGCCTGTGCGATCTCTCGTTTTCCCAGCGACCGTACTTGGTCGGGCCGGAGCGACACGATTGCCAATGTCTCGCCCCGTAGACTGACAAATTCAACTTCGTATCCTGCATCACCATGCAACAGGACAACCGTCCCTACGTCTCCCGCCTTCAGCCCTGCGGAGACAATGTCTTCTGTTAACACTATGGTATCCAATTCGTTGATCATATCGCTCTCCTAAACAGGATATGCGGTAACAAAGCGGGGCACTTCGCCAGCAGTATCGATAAACCATACAGACCGAGTCATTTTACGCAAGCCAATGAGGGATCATGATCGATCCGCAATTATTGCGTATTGAGCGCGAATTTCCTACTACACCCCTACGTCGAATGGTATAGACTAGAAGTGCAGTTCAATCTGTAGTCGAGGTGCATTCCGTCGCGTTCTGGAGCAACGACCGATGATCAATCGCCGCACACTCCTGGCCGGTTCGGCCGCCGCCGCCGCCGGCGCTATGTTGCTGGGCGGCACCTCGACGCCAGCCGACGAACCGCAGCCCCAGCCCGTCGACTTCGAGTCACGGGGCGACAAGCCGTCTCGGGCGAACCGCATCGGCGTATCGACCTACAGCTTCTGGCGGTTTCGGCCCGACTCGCGGATCTCGATCGAGCGCTGCATCGATCTGGCGGCCGACATGGGCTTTGACGGCGTCGAGCTGCTGCAGAAGCAAATGCCGCGGCACGACAACGCCTACCTGCAGGCGATCAAACGCCGCGCGTTCACCCAGGGTCTCGACCTGATGGGCTATTCGACGCATCAAGGCTTCGTCTCGCCTAATAGAGAATCGCGGCAGAAGAACATCGACCATACGATTGACTGCATCGAACAGGCGTATGCCTTGGGCATTCCCACCATGCGGGTGAACACCGGCACCTGGGGCACCAGCCGCGACTTCAACGAGCTGATGGCCAACAAGGGGCGTGAGCCGCGATTGGAAGGCTACACCGACGACGACGGCTTTGCGTGGGTGATCGACAGCCTCACCGAATGCCTGCCGGCCGCCGAACGCTGCGGCGTGACGCTGGGACTGGAAAACCATTGGGGCCTCGGCCGCGACGCCGCCGGCGTGATGCGAGTGGTCAAGGCGATCAATTCTCCCTGGCTGCAATGCACGCTCGACACGGGCAATTTCCTGGAGGACCAATACGAACAATACCAAGTAATGGCCCCGCACACGGTGCTGGTGCAAGCCAAAACGTACTACGGCGGCGGCACCTGGTACACGCTGGAGCTGGACTACGCCCGCATCGCCAGTATCCTCAAAGCGGCCAACTTCACGGGCTACATTTCGCTGGAGTACGAAGGCAAGGATCCAGCGGAAGAGGCGATCCCGAAGAGCCTGAAGCTGCTACGCGAGGCGTTCGCCTAGCGCAATCGTTTAACCCGCAGCCGGCAGGCGGAGGCGGCCGTCGGGATGTATGTTCCGCATAAACGCTGCTGAAGCTGGCAGCTTCAGCAACGTTGCGGGAGCTGCCAGCTTCAGCCGTGTCGGAAAAGATACTGCCGGCTGCAGGGTAAACGACGGTGTTTCCCGTTCCGCCGCACCCGGGCTACAATAGAAAGCGAGATTGCTTATTCTCGTCAATCACTGCCGCAGAGGCGACACACATGAGCCAAGTATCCGACCACCGCAAGCTCCGCTACGAGGACTACGCCCGTATACCCGACGACGGCCTGCGCCACGAGGTGATTGATGGAGAGCATTTCATGACGCCTTCGCCCACTTCTTACCACCAACTTGTCCTGCAGAGAATCAATATTCAGCTCTTTAATCAGATCATGTCGACGGGTTTAGGCACGGTGTTCGTCGCCCCGATCGACGTCGAACTCTCCGAGCACGACATCGTGCAGCCTGATCTGGTCGTGGTGCTCACCGGCAACCGGATTATCACGCCGACGAAGATCAAAGGCTCACCGGACCTGCTGATCGAGATACTCTCTCCCTCTACCCGCGACAACGACCGCAACCGAAAACGGCAAAGCTACGAAGCGGCCGGCGTGCCGGAGTATTGGATCGCCGATCCGGACGAGCATGAGGTCGCGCAGTTGGTGCTGACCGATGGGAAGTACGTCGCCCGCGAACATGACGGCAAGCTGGGCTTGTCGATTGTCGACAATGTGACGGTTGATTTCAGCGAAGTGTGGTGAGCGGCATTACGGCCCGCCCAGCCAAGGCTCGGCTTCTTAGTAGTTCCTGTTGTGACATCGTGCTCGCATCTGCAAGTAAAGTTGCTCGAACTGCTCGTCGTTTAATTCCGGGTACCGCTGGCGCAGGCCAATGCGAAACAGTTGCAGTGTGCGGGAATTCAGCTTGAACACTTGCTCAAGCTTCTCTTGCGGCGACATGTTGCGGAGAATCGCCAGCGAACGCTGATGGTTGGGCCGCGATTTTCCGGCGCCGGGGCGTGCAGCCTGCATCATGCGGTGTTCCTGTGGCAAGATTCGCTCCAAGCCGATCGCTGGTCGAAGGGTGGTTTTTCCTGGTTCATTGTTGCCAACGGCCGGACGCATGTCCATGGCCAAAATGAGTTCGACCAGGTTGCTGCTTGAGGCGGGTTCAAGCGCCGGCGGCGCGTCCTGGCGGCGAGACGCCGCCATCACGTGGCGGAAGCGTCTCGCCGCCGCGTGCCAATAAAAAAACCCGGCCCGCGAAGCTAGGCTTCACGGGCCGGGGTTGCTTTTCAAGTTGTTCTTGCGAACAGCTTAGTTGCGGGCGGTGAACGCGGCAGCGTTCACGCGGCGGTTCGGCAGCGAGGCCGAGGGATCGGCCATCGGAGCCGGCGGCATCGGCACGGCTTCGTCAGCGTGGGATCCGTTGCCGTTGCCGTGGAACACGGCACCGCAGCCGTTGCCGGCTACGCAACCGCAGCTCGGTGCACAACCGCAGCTCTTACGGCAGCTGCTCTTGCAGCACTTCTTGCAGGGCCGATCGAACAGGCCGTGCAGGCCGTCGAACAGACCACGGCGGCAGCAGCGCTGCTTGCAGCAGCTCTTGGGAGCACAGCAAGCCGGCTCACAGGCAGCGGCACAACCGCAGGCCGGTTCGCAAGCCGCTTCGCAACCGCAAGCCGGTTCGCAAGCAGGAGCACAGGTCGGCTTGCAGCAACCACGGTTGCAGCCGAACAGGTCGAGCAGACCACGACGGCAACGCTTCTTGCAGCAGCCGCTGCCACAGGCAGCCGCTTCGCAACCGCAGCTAGGACCAGCCGCTTCGCAACCGCAAGCCGGCTCGCAAGCCGACGCACAGCAGCTCTTGTTGCAACGCGAGAACAGCCCGCCTCGCTTCGAGCAGCAGCTATTGCAGGCCGGAGCCTCGCAACCGCAACCCGGAGCAACCGCTTCACAACCACAGCCAGGACCAACGGCTTCGCAGCCGCAACTGGCTTCACAACCACATCCGCCACCATGGGCGCCGAGCATCGAGTCGAGGAGATTGAACCCGTAGCTGTTGCTACAGAGGCCCAAGCCCAGGACGAGCGCTCCAACAATCATGTTCCATTTCATCGATCTACGTCTCCTTTGATCCGAACCACGAAAATTCCTGCCCCCAGGTATTCCGCCTCTCGTCGACCGAAGCCCGCTCGGACTTGCCTGTCGGCGAGAGGCGACGCGATCCCGCGAGGGATCGAAGTGAACCAAAGCCGATGGATGTTTGGCAGAGCCAAGTGGGGAGGCTGGGTTGGGGAACTCGTGATTCCTTCGGTTTCTTGCACCAAACGCGTCCGAGCCATTCCATGACCCGAAATAACACCTACGTGTCTGATGCGTCAGGTTTGTCGCCGGGCGCGTGATGCTCCGATGAGCGACATAGACGGTATCGGCCGCTGGTGAGAAACGCCTTGAGTCTTCGGAAGTAATTTTCAGCAAAAGACTTACGAACGGAACATTGCGGGATTTTCCGGTCGTAACGATTAGGTAAACCTTGCCGTCCACACAGCCGAGACAGTGTAGTACAATGAAGGCTCCGGTCGTCCTGCGGAAAGCAGATGTACCGGGCACAACCGCCTTCCGCGACAAGGAGACCCGTTGCACGGCAACCCTTCCAGCGAAGCTGATCCACCCCCTGCTTACGAAGTCGTCGACTTCGCCGATATCCCGCCGGTGGCATGTCCATGCGGTTCGGCCCGCCGGGCGTTCGCCGAGGCCGGTGATTTCCCCGCAACCATTCATCGCACGCAGATCAGCAGCGACGCCCGCACGCACTATCACCGGCGACTGACCGAGGTGTACTACTTTCTGGAAACCGAGCCGGGGGCCCGCATGCAGCTCGACGGCGAGGAAATCGCCGTCCGCCCTGGCATGTCGATCATGATTCGCCCCGGCACGCGCCATCGGGCAATTGGCCGCATGACGGTGCTGATTGTTTGCTCCCCCAAATTCGACCCGTCGGACGAGTGGTTCGACCACTAGAATGTGACTTGCTTGCCGAAAGAGGGCGAATCGGTGTATTCTGTAGGAGTCGGCCGCGGCCGTTCCCCGCGGCCAAACTGCCTGAAACTGCCTCGTGCCTTGTTAACACTTGGTTGTAGATTGGGTGCCACTGCTGCCCTCAGCAGTGGAGGACGAGGCACGACGCTGAACCAACTAGTGCCTCATTATTCGGCATCGTCGCACGGCCCCATTGCAGCCCACCCGCCTTCGATTTGACCCCAACGCCAACGAGAGTCTCCATGAACAACCAACCCGCTACCGTTCGCGTGCTAACCATTGTCGACCGTCGCCGCTCGATCCTGCTGACCGGCGGCGTTCTTGCATTCATAGCGATCATGTGGATCGCCGCGTTGACATCCGCCGCCGAGCCGGACCCGCACCAGTGGACCAACTGGCGCGGCCCCAACCACGACAACAGTTCGGCGGCGACCAACCTGCCCGAGACGTTCGACATCGACGGCGGCGAAGGGAGCAACCTGGTTTGGAAGAGCGAGGCGTTGGCCACTCGCAGCACGCCGATCGTAATGAACGGCAAGCTCTACACGCTGGCCCGTCACAATGGCGAGACGCCGACCGAAGCCGAAAAGGTCATCTGCGCCGACGCCGCCACCGGCGAGATACTGTGGGAAAACATTTTCAACGTCTATCTGTCCGACGTGCCCGACACCCGCGTCGCCTGGAGCAACGTGGTGGGCGATCCATCCACCAATCGCATATACGCCCAGGGCGTGTGCGGCCTGTTTCAATGCATCGACGCCGAGACGGGCGAAACGGTCTGGAGCCGCTCGCTGCACGAGGAGTTTGGCCTGCTGTCGACCTACGGCGGCCGAACCAACACGCCGATCCTGCTGGATGATCTGGTGATCATCAGCGCGGTGACCATTGGCTGGGGCGAGACGGCGCGGCCGGCGCACCGCTTTCTTGCGTTCGATAAGTCCGACGGCAAGGTCGTGTGGTACAACGGCACCTCGCCGCTGCCGGACGACACCACCTACGGCACACCCGCCCTGGCCGTGATCGACGGCCAGTTGCAGATGATCTTCGGTTCCGGCGACGGCAACGTGTGGGCCTTCCAGCCGCGCACGGGGCGGCCGATCTGGCGGTATCGTCTGTCGCTGCGCGGCTTGAACACCAGCCCATTCGTTCGCGGCAACATCGTTTACACCGGCCAGAGCGAGGAGAACGCCGACAATCCCACGCTGATGGGAACCATGCTGGCCATCGACGCCACGACTCCGGGCGAGGTGCGCGACGATGGCGTGCGCGACCTGACGCAAGACGGCGCCGTGTGGCGGATTCCGGAAAAGATGGTCGGCAAGGCTTCGCCCCAGATGGTCGGCGACCAACTGGTCGGCGTCGAAGACAGCGCCACGCTGCTGGTGTTCGATCCCCAGACGGGCGAGCAGATCGGCCGACAAAAGATTGGCACCATGCAGCGCAGCACGCCGCTGGTGGCCGACGGCAAGATGTACGTGTTCGAGGTCAACCAGCGCGGCTACGTGCTGGAAGTTGACGACGGCAAGGTCAAATTCCTGCACCGCATGCGATTCCCGCGCGGCTACGAAAGCCACGGCTCGCCGATCTGCGCCAACGGACGGATTTACATTCCCACAACCGGCGCCATGTACTGCATCGGCTTGCCCGACTGGGAACCGAATGAGATCGATCCGCCCGCCGTCGTGCCCGAAACAGCGGTCGCCGAGAATCCCGAGCCTGCGCACGTACAGCTCGTGCCGGCCGAATCGCTAGTGCGACCGGGCGACGAAATCAAGTTGCAGGTTCGTCTGTACAACACGTTGGGGCAGGAGCTTGCGGCGCCGACTTCCGGCGTAACGTATGAGGTAAACGGACCGGGCGAAGTCTCGGCCGAGGGGGTCTACACCGCTGCCTCCGACAACAAACATCAGGCGGCCGTCATAACGGTCAAGTTGGGCGAACTCTCGAGCGAAGCACACGCCCGCATCGTGCCCGACCTGCCGTGGTCGTTCGATTTCGCCGACGGCGAGATTCCGATCCCCTGGGTCGGCGCCCGCTATCGGCATGTGATCCGCGAGGTCGATGGCGAGCCGATGATGGTCAAGATCACCACCATTCCCAAGGGAACCCGCAGTCAGGCCTGGTTCGGGCATCCCGATTTATCGAACTACACGATCTCGGCGGACGTAAAGGGTTCGATCCGAGAAAACAAACTGCCCGATATCGGCCTGATCGGTCAGCGGTACGTGCTCGACTTGCAAGGAGAACATCAGAAGCTGGAAATTCGTTCCTGGGCTTCGGTGCTGCGGATGGCCCGCTCGGTCGATTTCCCCTGGCAGCCCGACACCTGGTATCGCATGAAGTTCAAGGCTTCGCTCGACGGCGACGAAGCTTTGCTGCAAGGCAAAGTGTGGCCCAAGGGGGAGGAAGAGCCGGCCGAGTGGACCGTCGAGGCCCGCGACCCGGCGCCCAACCTAAACGGCAGCCCCGGCCTGTTCGGCAACGCGACCAATGCCGAGATATTCATCGACAAGATAGAAGTAACGCCGAACGAGTAGGCGAGGCCGGATTTCAGATTTCAGAATTCAGATTGGCTTGGCTTCCATCGTTCTGTCGTCTGCAATCTACTCCGCAGTCTCCAAATCTGAATTCATAAATCTGACATCTGAAATCTCATACAACGGAGTTCCAAATGAATCTTTTCGCACTTATTATGCGCAACTGGTGGGCCGGACTGCTGGCCGCGGCGGTGTTTGTCGGCTGCCAACCGAGCCAACCGATCAAGACCGCGTCGAACGACCCAGACGCTGCATCGGCCGACTCCGCCGTCGTCGAACCGGATGCATCGACTAGTGAAGAACAACCGGGCGAGGTAGCGGTCGAGGATCAATCTGCGGTCGCCGAACAGACTCAGACTCCAACGACGGAACCCAAAGAGACGGATTCCACTGAGGCGGAGGCCGCTGTAACGGAGGAC
>JBGTJT010000425.1:0-9834 GCA_041744995.1 Pirellulales bacterium
AGCGGCGAGCGAGCGGTCCTCGTCCCGCACGTGCAGTGCGGCCGGCGGGGGGGAGGCTTCCGGCGGAAACAGCCCTGTGAGCAGCTTGACGCGACGGGCCTCGGCCCAATCGCTCATCCCCTCGCTCCAGACCAAGTCGTCGGCGGCCAGTTCGCCCCGCTGGGCAAGCTGCCGCAACTGGTCGGAATCAACCGGACCGAGTTCCTTGCCGTCCTTACCGTAAAACCATTCCGTCTCGGCCATGATTGATCGTCAGGGGAAGAGTCATCATCGGATGTTATGCGCTACGTTCAAGAATAACAGCCGCACGTTTATTTATAAACCCAATGCAGCCCAGCGACCTATCCTCGCTCTTTAAGGCGCGTTTCGTCGCGTCCGTGGAGAAACAAGCCCATGACCACAATCGAATCGCCGTCGAGACGGAAGTAGAGAACTGCCGTAAATCGCTTAAGTCGGCAAGGGCAATAGCCCGTGTGATCCGCGGCGAACAGTTCAGGATTGGACTTCACACGTTCGAGAGCCGCATAAAACTCGTGCTCCAATTCGTCGCCCAATCCGAGCCTGATCTTGTCGAACCATTCCATACCGGAGAGCAAATCGGCCTTCGTTTCTGGCAGGAGTACGACATTCATCACTCTCTGGCCGCTCGCATCTGGCGGCGGAACTCTTCCTCCGAAAGCGCTGCTGCGGGATTCTGTTGATACAAGGCCCAGCGCCGGTCCAGTTCCTGCCGCTGCGCCGGCGTCAACTCCGTGCCCACTTGCGTGGGAAGCCGGTCCCAAATCGCGTGCACCACCCGAAGCTGGTCCTCTGGCGGCAACGCGGAAATGTCAGAAATAGCTTGTTCGACCGTCATGCAAACGCTCCCATGCTCGGTATGCATCTATCGATGATTGTAACCGACCGATGGAAGGCCGTCTAATATACCGCAAAGCGTTTACACGCTTGAGGTCGGTCGCAACGGTGGCGAATGCGACTGGCAGGAACATGAACTGCTCTATCATACGCCGCCAATACGAGCTGATTTTGCGCAGCACCTACACCGTTGCCGCCACGGCGACTTCCACGGCCTTGTAGACGGTGCGGACCTTGCGAAAGCCGATTCGCTCATAGAGGCGAATGGCGGCTTCGTTTTGGGCGGTCACTTCGAGGAACGCCCGCCGCAGCCCGCGCTGTTGAAAGCCGGTGAGCGACTGAAACAGCAGGGATCGCCCCAACCCGCGTCCGCGGTGGGAGGGGACGACTCCGAGATTCTGCACGGCGCCGAAGCCGCCCCGATCGCGAATCCCCTGCACGGTCCCCACGTTCTCGCGTGGCTCGCCGGGTGCAAACCGATATTGCAGCAACCAGGTGGCCTCGCCGAGAAAGCCGTCTTTGCGGCTGATCTCGCGCAGTAGCCGGCGGCAGCCCTGCTCCTCGCCCAGGCAGGGGAAGACGTTGGCGTCCACCTCGGTGCGAAAGCTAAGAAATTTGGCCGAGGCATGCTCAAGGACCAGGCTCGCGTCCCACGACTCGAACCAGTAGCCCGGCGGCAGCGTCGCCTGGAAATCGCGATCGAGCAGATCGATCTCCATGCGGAAGCGTTTGAAGTAAGTGAGCGGCATCGGTCTGGCCGTCATAGCAACCCCGTCGCGCCGCCGGCCCTCCGCAAGGACCACCCGCGACGTCTCTCAAGTAAATGTACCGATCCGGGCCTGGAAAATCAAACTTCCTAATCCATCGGCATTTCGACCAAGCCGTATCGAGCCTCGCGGCCGGAAGTCCAATTTTGCCGGTGGTGTGGGCTTCTGCTTGGCGCAAGGACCAATTGCAGGTTGAATAGGCATTGGACACACCGCCTACGGGAGCTGCCGCAATGCCTTGCCGACTTTACCGCTGCCGGCTGCCGACTGGCTTGTTGTGCCTGGCGCTGTTCGCCTGCACGCACAACGGCGCGACCGCCGAGCCGTGCCGGATCGAGATTGTCGACGCGGAAAACAACTGGCCCGTTCCGCTCGTCGAGTTGCGGACCACGCACCACGCGCGGTTTGTAAGCGACAACAACGGCATCATCGCGTTCGATTTGCCGGAACTGATGGGCGAGGAAACGTGGCTCACGGTCGTCGGGCACGGCTACGGCCTGCCGGCCGATGGATTTGGCAATCGCGGAGTTCGTCTGACGCCGAAGCCGGGCGCGCGTTTGACCGTGAAGGTCCACCGCCAACTCCCCGGCAAACGGCTTGGCCGCGTCACCGGCGCCGGCATGTTTGGTGAAAGCCAGCGTTTCGGACTGGAAGAAGCGTGGCGCGAGCAAGGCATTCTGGGCTGCGACAGCGTGCAGACGGCGGTCCACGAAGGCCGACTCTATTGGGCCTGGGGAGACACCGTGCTGGCGAAGTATCCACTTGGCTTGTTTCACATGATCGGCGCCACCACCGACTTGCAACCGCTAAAGTCTTTGCAACCGCCGATTCGTCTTCGCTATGACTACTTCGCCGACGAGCAGGGCAGGGTGCGCAACATCGCCCAGATGCCCGGCGCTGGGCCGACTTGGCTTAGCGGCCTGGTCAGCCTGCCCGATCGTACCGGCAAACCGCGGTTGGTCGGCACGTATGCCAAGATCAAGCCGCCGCTGGAAGTCTATCAGTTCGGACAGTGCGTGTGGAACGAAGACGAGGAACGGTTTGAACGGCATCAGGTGCTGTGGAGCCGGTCGGACGACGCGCCGGAGCCGCCGCTTGTGCCGGATGGCCACCCGGTTTTCTGGACGGACGACCAAGGCCGGCGGTGGGTGCTGTTCGGCGATCCCTTTCCACGGTTGAAGTGTATTGCCTCGTTGGAGGCTTGGAGCGATCCCAAGTCGTGGCTCGAAGTGCAGCCGCAATCACGGGTGCCGAGCGCCGACGGCAACGAACAGATCACGCCCCATCGCGGCTCGATCGCCTGGAACGCCTATCGCAACAAGTGGGTGGTTGTGTTCACGCAACTGTACGGCAAGCCGTCGCCGCTGGGCGAACTGTGGTACGCCGAGGCGGACCAACCGACCGGGCCTTGGGGAGCGGCGATGAAAGTCGTCACGCATGAGAACTACACATTCTACAACCCACGGCTGCATCCGGAGTGTACGCCGGCGGACTCGCCGATCTTGCTGTTCGAAGCAACCTACACGAAACAGTTTACCGATCGCGCCGAGGCGACGCCGCGGCACGATTACAACCAGGTGCTCTATCGCCTCGATTTGGATGAGGCGGTGTTCGGGAGTATGACGGACGCTGCGGGCAGCGGTAGCTCCGGCGAGGATCCTTCCGATTAAACCGTGCTCCACTCGCACGCCTTGGCTTGGTTTTTGTCGCAAGTCCGTGCGTCGTAGCTTGTCACAGCCGGTCGAGTGCGTACATTCATTGGGTACCGGAACGGTTTGTTTTGCTTGAAAAGCCTCGTACTCCCTAACGCATCGAAAGCCACAAATGGATTTAACGCAACATGGCATCACGGTTAAGGTCGTCCGCCGCAATCTCTGTCCCGCTGATCTGTACGCGCTGGCGATTCGCCGCGATCCGGAGTGCGTCATCGCCAGCAGCGGCGCCCTGATCGCCTACTCGGGCGAGAAAACGGGCCGTTCGCCCACGGACAAGCGCGTGGTCCGCAACGCCCAGTCGGAAAACGACGTCTGGTGGGGCAACATCAACATTCCGATCGACCAGCACGTGTTCGACATCAATGAAGAGCGGGCCAAGGACTATCTGAATACCCGCCGTCACTTGTACGTGGTGGACGGCTTTGCGGGCTGGGATCCCAAGTTTCGCATCAAGGTCCGCGTGATCTGCGCGCGGCCGTACCATGCGTTGTTCATGCACAACATGCTGATCCGCCCGACGCAGGAAGAACTCGACGCGTTCGGCAAGCCCGACTTGGTGATCTTCAACGCCGGCCAGTTCCCCGCCAACCGGCGGACCACTGGCATGACCTCCAAGACCAGCGTCGACCTGTCGCTGGAACAGCGCGAGATGGTCATCCTGGGAACCGAGTACGCCGGCGAGATGAAGAAGGGCATCTTCACCTACATGAACTACCTGATGCCTAAAAACGGCATCCTCTCGATGCACTGCTCCGCCACCTGTGACAAGGATACCGGGGCCAGTTCCATTTTGTTTGGCCTGTCGGGCACCGGCAAGACGACTCTGTCGGCCGATCCCAAGCGAAACCTGATCGGCGACGACGAACACTGCTGGAGCGACGACGGCATCTTCAACATTGAAGGGGGCTGCTACGCCAAGGCAATCTATCTTTCGCCGGAGACTGAGCCGGAAATCTTCGAGGCGCTGAAGTTCGGTGCGGTGCTGGAGAACGTCGTCTATGACAAACGAACGCACGAAGTCGATTTCTCCGACACGCGGATCACGCAGAACACCCGCGGCGCGTATCCGATCGAGCACGTTCGCAACGCGCAGATTCCCTGCATGACAGGGCACCCGACCGACGTGATCTTTCTGACTTGCGACGCCTTCGGCGTGCTGCCGCCGGTGAGCAAGCTGACGGCGGAGCAGGCGATGTATCACTTCATCAGCGGCTATACGGCCAAGGTGGCCGGCACCGAGATGGGCGTGACCGAGCCGCAGGCGACCTTCTCGCCCTGCTTTGGCGGCCCGTTTTTGGCCTGGCATCCTTCCAAGTACGCCGACCTGCTGGCGGCCAAGATCAAGCAGCACGGCGTACACGTTTGGTTGGTCAATACCGGCTGGAGCGGCGGCGCCTACGGCGTCGGCAAGCGGATGAAGCTCTCGCTCACGCGCGCGATCATCGACGCCATCAACAGCGGCTCGCTGCAGGAAGCCTCCACTCAGCCCGATCCGATCTTCGGGTTTCACGTCGTGACTAAGTGTGCGGGGGTTCCCGACGAGGTGCTCGTGCCCCGCAACGCCTGGACGGACAAAGACGCCTACGACCAGACCAGCCGCAAGCTGGCGCACTTATTCGCGGGCAACTTCGAGAAGTACGCCGACATCGCCAGCGACGAAATAAAGGCAGCCGGGCCCAAGACCTAAGGCGGAGTGCGCAAAGTCGCGATCGATTTCCAGCAGTTTGTCCGACGGATGACGCGGGATAAAGGACAGGACTTCCACTTGCTAGGTGCTGCTTCCGTGTGAATAATGGAGTAGTCCAACTCTCATCTTGGAAAAAGTTCCATGGCACAAGCAGCTACCGCCGCCGAGATTCAAACGCTCGCCGATCTTCTCCAATCGCTCGGCGACATCGCGCCCGATCGGGTTCGCTTTCGACCGGCTCCCGGTACGGCAACCAAGCAAGATCTACTCGCCTTGGAAGGCATGAGTGACCGCATCTATGAATTGATCGACGGCGTTCTCGTGGAGAAACCGATGGGCTACTACGAATCGGTCGTTGCAGCAACGATCGTCCATATCCTGAAAAGTTTCATTGCCGCTGGCAAGCTGGGGCTTGTCAGCGGTTCGGACGGCGGCATGGAATTCTGGCAAGGACTGATTCGCATGCCCGACGTGGCCTACGCGGCACGCGAACGATTTCCGCAAGTCATCGATCCCACGGATCGCATACCAGCCGTCGTGCCCGATCTAGCGGTTGAGGTTCTCAGCAAGAGCAATACTCCGGCGGAGATGAGACGAAAGCGGACCGATTATTTCCAGGCTGGCGTGCGACTTGTTTGGGAGGTGGATCTCAAGTCGCGAACCGTCGCCGTCTATGAGGAACCGGAGAATCCCACGATCCTGTCGAGCGCCGACACGCTGACCGGCGGCGAA
Organism: Pirellulales bacterium; assembly: GCA_041744995.1. GTDB lineage: Bacteria > Planctomycetota > Planctomycetia > Pirellulales > UBA7805 > JBBDLY01. Next base: position 5,757 of record JBGTJT010000425.1, read on the forward strand.
GTGCTGCCGGGATTGGCAGTTCCAGTGAAGGATATCTTCGCCGATTTAGACCCTTAGTTTGCCGCTAGGCCGCCGCGGAACATGAAGTAGACCGCGCCACACAGGCAAAGGGCCGCCCACAGAAAATCGAGCTTGAGTGGTTCACGCAAATAGAACAATGCAAATGGCACGAACACTGACAGGGTGATCACTTCCTGCATGATCTTCAACTGCGCCACGCTCATCTGCGTGTAGCCGATGCGATTGGCCGGCACCTGGAACAGATACTCGAACAGCGCGACGCCCCAGCTTGCCAAGGCGGCGATCAGCCACGGCCGATGGTCGAGCTCCTTCAGGTGGGCATACCACGCAAAGGTCATGAATATATTCGAAACACCCAACAGCAACACCGTCTGAACGACCACCGGCATATAACACCTCCCTGAGTTCGGCCGCGTCCGGCCGGTGCGATCCTGCACGGCCCAGTGTAGCGGTTTCCATCCGCCCGTCAACGATCGCGGTCGATTGCTTCACTCCTTTGCCTCAGAAAACTGGCGATCGAACTTGTTCAGACCCGGCACGGCGGCGTCGGTTGGCCGCTGCACGGTGTTGTCATGCGAGAGGATCTTTTCCTCGCCGACGAAATAAGTATTGAAGTCGGCCACCACCAGATTGTAGGTCACCCCTTCGCCGCGCGATTCGACTTCTTCGATCTCCAGGCCGCCGGCCACCGTGTACAACCGCGCGCCGCTTTGCGTGTCACGGCTCTTGGTCCAGCCGTCGCCGGAGACCCAGAACAGGTGCCCGCCGCTGGTGCTGATCGTATCGCGACCGGCGCGAATGGTGGTCCACTGGCTGTGCGGCCTGACGGTCGTTTGCAGCACCGGCTTGTAGGCCAGCTCGCCCGTTTCCACGTCCTGCGAGAGAACCAAATCGCCGATCTCAATCTGCTCGATCGCCTTCAAGCCCCGGCTGGTCCAGGCCGGCGTGCCGGCGGCCAGACAGTCGGCGCTCGTCGGCGTAACCGAAACCGAACCGCCCCCTTGCGATCCGATCCAGACCGGTACGTCGTCCTCAACGACCACGTCTTGCGAACGAACCAGCGAGGCAAGCTGCTTGGTTTCGGGCCGATAAACCTCGTTGTAGGCGTCCCACCACGCCCAGCAGGCGGCCGGTTCGTCGAAGTCCTCGTCCACGGCCCAATGCAGGGCGTCCATCACGCGCTCGTTTGTTTCCTCAATGGCGGCGTTCCGCCTGCTCAGTTGAATTTCTCGCGCGAAGTCGTTCTCCGCCACGTTCTCCAACGCCTTGTCGAGCGTGTCGCGGCCGTCGCCCCCTGGTCGGCGGCCCCGCTCGTACCGCGTCTCGACGACGACCGCCTGCCGCCGATCCTGGGATTCGTTCACCAACAGATGGCGGTGGATCAACCGACCTTTGCTGGTTGTAAACAACTGCCGCTCGGCTTCGATCGCCGTTTGCAGTTCGCTTAACAGCGCGGGTACAAAATGGCTGAAATCGCGCCGCTTCAATTGCTTGGCCGCCTCGCGTCGCACATGGGGACGCGCGGCCGTGAGCGACTGTCGGGCCAACGCCCGGGTGGCTTCGAGCGTATCGATATTGCCCAGTACCTCGATGCCGACCAGCGCCCGCGCTACGTCGTCCTGGAACAGCACTTCCTCGACGGCGGCTACCGCGGTGGCATCCAGCGCCAGTAAGTCTTGCTTCGCCGAGGCGCGGAAATCCTCCCTCGGGTGATCCAGCCGCGCGGCCAACTGCTCGACCGTCCGCCGCCATTGCCGCAGTTGGCGTTGGCGTTCTCCCTCGGCCGCTTCGGCGGCGGCGAGGTCCGCCGCGGCGATCCATTGCCCGTCGCGCCGCACGAAGCCCAATTGATCGCGGGCCGCGGCGTGATCGGGTGCGAGCGCTATCACCCGAGTGAGATGGGCGCGGCGCTGTTCCTCCAGACCACGTCGACGGCACCATTCGGCCAACTCGAATTGTGCTGCGGCCGTATTCTCGGCCAGTGCTCGAGCGCGCTCGTAACGGATCAGCCGATGGTCGTCCGCCAGCTTCTCCGGCACGTTGTCAAATGAAATCCAGCCACGCTGAAACCGCACCTGCCCGCTCTGCCACAGCGCCGGCTCGTAATTCGGAACCGCGTCGAGGGCGGTTTGCAGCAGTGAATCGCGTGAGACGTAACTTCCGGCCGCCTCGGCGGCGAGGGCTTGCCGCACGCATTGTTCGGCGGTCTGCAACCGCTCGGCCCGGGTGGCGCCGACGACCTGTGGAATCGAGCCAACGGTGTTGATCCACAGTAGGGCCAGACAGGAAAGCATTGAGATAACTATCGAACCGCGCCGCCGCATGGAAACCTCCTTGCCGGAGACTGCCCCGGCTGTCTCGATTTGGAATTGGTCAACCGTATTGCAGGAGTGCTTCGATCAGATTAGCCGCTCACAGGGCGGTAAGGCAAGCGTTTGGAAGGAGGACAGGTAGAAAGATGGTGATACTTCAGCAGATTGACGCATGCAACCTAGAGAATAAACCACGGAGGCACGGAGGAAACTGAGAGCGGGCCTCTCCGTGGTTTCCGTGTCTCTGTGGTTCATCATTCTCTTATTGGGTACTTTATTTGGCCAACCCGTTACAAGAACTGGCTCGGGCGTCGAACCGTATCGGCAAAGCCGCTTGGTGACTGCCTTTGCAGGGGCACTGAATCGCCCAACTCGTTTCTGCAACACGAGTTGTGGATTGCAAGGAAATATTTTGGAATTTTCTTGCCTAAAATCGCTCCTGTGGGTGAGTATGTATAGACGGCGCTCGGCTGTCTGTTCATGCATGCGAGCGAATCCATGACCCCAGATGCTTCCGCGGAATTCGTGCGGCTCTATACCGCCAGCCAGACGGAAATCCATCGCTACATTCTGGCGATGGTTCCCGATCGGGAGAATGCCCAGGAAATTCTCCAGGAGACGGTGCTTGATCTCTGGAAGAAGCTTGACCAGTACGATCGCGACCAGCCGTTCATCAATTGGGCCTGCCGGTTCGCGCTCTATCAGGTGTTAAAATTTCGCCGCGCCCAAGGCAAGGCGGGCAAGCTGCTCAGTCCCGAGATGCTGGAGCAACTGGCCGCGGAACAGGCAGCGGAACCGGACGACGAACGCGTGCAACGGCAACAGGCGCTGCAAGGGTGCCTGGCCCAGTTGCCGCCGCAAGATCGCACCCTGCTCGAACAGCGCTACGGCCACTCGCAGTCGATCAAACAAACCGCCGCTGAAATGGGGAAGACCGTCGACGCGCTCTACAGTCGCTTAAAGCAACTCCGCAAGGCGCTTTACCATTGCGTGCAGCGGCGGCTGGCCGAGGAGGTGAGCGATGCTTGAAACCCTCGAGTCTGGCGAACTGTTGGAACTAACCAGCGATTACTGCGACGGCCTCCTCGACGCAACGCGGCTGGCGCGTCTTGAGGAGCTGTTGCAAAGCAAGCAGGCGCGCACGAGTTTTCGCCTGTTGATGGAGCAGCACGCGTCGCTGCAAATCGACCTGCTCGGCCATGGCGGCCGCGAAAGCGCCGCCGCCGATCTGGCGGTGTTGTTGGCCCGCGCCAACTTCGACGAGGATTCGCTTGTCGAACCGGAGAGCCGGCTGAAGAACCTTTATTGGAATGTGACAGAGCTGTTTCGTCAGCCGATTACACTGGCGACCTTGGTCGCCGGCCTGACGATGACCATCATTCTGCTCTCGCTGGCCTTGTGGACGGTCCCGGCGTGGCAAGGCGAGTCGTCTAACACAATTCCGGTCGTCGCCGAAATTCTCCGCACGCATGAAGCGACCTGGGGCGCCAACAGCGACGGCAACTTTTCGCAAACGCATCTACTGCCAGACGACCGGTTGATTTTGGAAAGCGGCTTGGCGCAAATTGCGTTCAGTAGCGGCGCCGTCGTCGTACTGGAGGGTCCATGTGAGTTCGTCGCCGGCGCCGGCGCCGCCGGCGCGCTCCAATCCGGCAAGCTCGTCGCGCACGTACCTGCCCGGGCCGTTGGTTTTGTCGTGCAAACACCCACCGCCCGGATCGTCGATCTAGGCACCGAATTTGGCG
>JBGTJT010000426.1:0-6973 GCA_041744995.1 Pirellulales bacterium
CCGGCTGACGGACGTGCATGGGAACGTGGCGAAAGAGATTATCGCGTAGGTCAGGCGGCTCGCCTGAGCAGGCCCCGACGACGTCCTCGCGATGCGCCAAGTTCCAACGTAGCGGAACTCGCCTAGAGTTCCGTGAACCCAGAGTCGGCGCAACCAGCCGAGGCAACGTCCTGCGGCGCGCCGCGGAATTCTTGGGGAATTCCGCTACGAGCTGCAACGTAGCGGAACTCGCGGATAGTTCCGCGAACCCTGAGTTGGCGCGACCATCCGAGGCGACGTCCAACGGCGCGCCCGTAATTCTTGGCGAATTCCGCTACGGGTGACCCGTCTGCCGCGACTTCAAGCGGTCGCCTCATTGACGACGCGAATCTCCGCATGTGCTTGCACTAGGGAAACCATTAAGGCATAACGACCACTACGTCGTGGCTGGGATGGGCAACGTATTGGGCTTGAATGGGAGATTTATGATGCGGCGCCAAGACGGCATACCCGACCGGATCCACGATCACATACGCCTGCGTTGCATATCCGCCCGTACTTCGCTCACGTCCATTGTAGGTTACTTCCAGAATTCGCCCTGGAAAGTAGCGGTGCTGATTATATCCTGCGGTATTTAGCCAAACGACGTTTACCGTTCTCCTATACGGCATCGGTGGCGTGCCTGTAGCTATGTCCGCGTTGTCAAGATACTCTTGCAAATTCGCATAGTTGCCAGCAATGTCAGGTTCAGTGCAAACGCTCGCGAACCTCGCGACCTCCGAGACGTCAGCAACTCGGATGCCCATCGTTCGCCCGTCGTTTCCTTGGTTCCAAATCTTAAATGCGAACCCCATTCTGGATCTCCTGGATTGTAGTCGGGTGTATTAGTATTCAGCTTCTATGGAACTCAGAATTTCCTCATCACAAATACCAAACATGCGGAACACGATTCTGTCAATCTCCATGTCTAGTTCATTGATTCTCCTTTCATGCACACATCGTTCATGCGCAGTCTTCGCAAGATCAAGTTGCATGTGGGCGGCCTGAAGATTCTCCACAAGTTCTTCTAAGCTGGTTAGATCGACGGTTGCGTCACGAGTGGCTATTGAGACGGGAATGGGCAATTCTTTAAGTTGCGGGGCGCCAATTCTGAGATATCCCCCAGCCAAGGAAAGTGAGCCGAAGTATTGTCGAAATACCCAGTCCACAAATTGGGAATTGACGATCGCCAAGAGGGCTTTCAGTGAAAGTGGCGAATTCGCCTTGGCAAGAATTTGCAACGTGGGAACTGCGCCCGCGATTTCCCCGGAATCGTATATTGCTTCTAGTCGCTTTGTCATCCCAGCAATAATTAATTTGGGAGAAGCGTATTGTGCGAGTCGGTTTTCGGAAAGTTCCGGACATGATTGCGGCAGGATCGGACGCGAATAGTTGCATTTGAGATAGCGAATTGTCTTGACTGTCCACAGACTTCTGTACCGATCGATTGCACCGCTCGTCAGGAATCGAAATGCCCCTTTTGATTCGTTGCCTTGCTTTAGAAACGGTTTGATGCGATACGCTTCGTCTACGGTGGCGGATGCACAGACATCAAAGAAATCCTTGATTCTGGGAAGTGACTTAATTTTGTCCAGCAAACCGCCACATGTTGAGAACAGCTCATCCCAGGTATCCGTTTCCGCAGACAGTCGATCCGACATTCGAGACCATTCGCACGTCAAACCTTCCTGTGAAGCTGTCCACCGCTCGGTCTGAATTCCTGTCGCCTTTCCGTTGTTGGACTTCGTCATAGCATATATGACTGGATAGACTCCGACACCGCGGAAGACGTTTGCCGTTGAGAAATCGGCTAGCAAGTCTAGATGCCCGACGCTCGACGCGTAAGACCGGAATGCGCGTCCAAATGGTGCGGACATAAACTTGTTGGGAACAATCATCGAGGTTCGACCACCATCACACAGCAGGTGCAGGCCAGATTCCTGGAATAGAATACTCGCGTCGAAGGCGCCTTTTGCTGCGTTAAACTTTTTACGGACATATTCCGCGCATTCGTCGCTGAATCGAGTGCGTTCCTCGACCGCATTGAGGTAAGGCGGGTTCCCAATCACCGCATCAAACCCGCCGCCGGCCATGATCTCCTTAAACTCACTTCCCCAATCGAACGCGTTGATCCGCAGCATCTCTTCTTCGTCGAACAGTTCCAATTGCTTGCCGCGGTAGAAGTCGGGGCCGATCAGGGAGTTGCCGCACTTGATGTTGGCGCCCAGGTCGGGCAACGCCCGCTCGTGCAAAAACTGCCGTTGTCGCTTGAGCGATTCGCGGTTCTCCCCTTCCAGTACCTTCAGCAGCAGCGACAGCTTGGTCACCTCGACCGCTTGCGGGTCGATGTCTACCCCGTAGATGTGCGCCAGCAGAATTCGCTTCCGCTCGGCGGTGGTCAGCCGCCAGTCGTCGGCGCCTGCCTGGTAGAGCCGCTCCTTGTGCCTGGCCGGGCCGTCCTGTTCGTACCAGTCGCGGTACCAGTCGAGCAAATACTGGTAGGCCCCGATCAAAAACGAACCGCTGCCGCAGGCCGGGTCGAGCACCGACAGCGGCCTTGCTCGCTTGCTCGGCTTAAACGTCTTGGTCAACCCGCCGACTTCCTGCGGAGTGCGGCCTTCCACCAGCTTGCCGACCGTCTGCTGGACGATGTAGTCGACGATGTAGGTGGGTGTGTAATAGACGCCGCCCGCCTTTTTGACTTCCGGCTTTTCCTCGATCTTGGCCTGATGCCCGCGGGTGAGTCGGATCACCTTGCCCAGGAACTGCTCGTATACCTGGCCCAGGATGTCGGCCGGCATCACGGCGAAGGCGTAGGGGCTTTCCGGGTAATAGAGGCGCTTGATAATCGGCTTGAGCGTCTTGTCGTCGATATTGAGGCTCAGCGTCAATTCGTCCGGCTCGCCGCGGCCTTTCTCCGCCGTGAAGTGAAACAGCCCCGAGTTGAAGCGGTCGTCGGCCTGTTGGAACAGTTCGCACAGCCGCGGATAAACCTTGTTGCCGTTGAGCAGCGCCTGCAACTGGCCCGGCTCCTCGATGCCGCGATCTTCGCAGATCCGCAGAAAGACAATGCGGTCGATCGTCCGCTGCACGGCAAAGTTCAGTTCCCGCTGCGACAGTTCGGGATTGCGCAGCGCCAGGTTCTTAGCCAGTTCGTTTCGCCACTCTTCGATCTCGCGGAGGAATGCGTCGTCGACCTCGGCCGTGCCTCGTTTCCGCTTGCCGCTGGCGGCGTATTTGTCGAACGAGCCGCGGCGGATTGCCTCGGGCGAGAACAGTTCCGCAAGCTCGTCCCAGCGGTCGAGATAGTCGGTATAGCGCAGGTACATGGTCCGCGCGTGCGAGGCCTTGTCGGTCTTGACCGGCTTCTGCGCCAGGCAGTCGTAGACGGCGAACTCCTCAAAGTCGGTCAGAATGCTCAGCGGCAGCTTGGCGGTCCAGGCGTAGCGGCGAAGCTGGAACGCCGGGCCGACGTCGCTCTTGATGTCGACCGAAGGTTTTTTCGTTTCGACAAAGAATTTCGGCACACCGCCGATGCGAAAGCAATAGTCCGGCGCATTGGTCGACTCGCCCATGCGGAGCGAGTATTCGTGGATCACGTCTTTGTATGCTTCGGCGTAGCCGCTCTCGTTGTCGACGTCCCAGCCCAGCGCCCTAAAAAACGGATCGATAAATTCCCGCCGCAGCGCCGTTTCGTTGTAGGAAGGCTGCTGGTAACTGTCGGCGTGCTGGGCATAGCGGTCGACGAGTTTGGCGATAGCGTCGGGAGCGGGCATACGGATTCGCTGTGTTTGTTTGGCGCAACGGCCGCCTGCCGCCTTGGACTTGTGCGAAGCAGTGGGCTAGCCGCCGGTGCGAAGTGTTGACAGAACACCCATCATGCCAACCCCGCCACGGTACCGCAAGACGTAAACCCAGGCGGGCGCTTCGTGTCCGCAAGCGGACAGCGCGCCGCGGTGCGAGGGCAGAGTCGTAGGCCGGACCGAGCGGCGCAACAGAGTCACCATGCCACAAAACTTGACCGCCGCGCTGTTCCGGCAACTCCGTTGTGCTGCCGGAACGGCGCGGCCGTTGAGTCGATTGGCGATTGAAGCGTTTATTTGCCGCTTGGTCCGGCCTACTGCTATGTTTGTTCGTGTTGCCCGTTGTCACGTAATTGAACAACGATCTGTTCATCCACGCCTTCATCTGCCAGCACGTTCATGCCGATTGCTCAACCAGCGGGTAGACCACATCGGCCCGGAGAGATTGCGCCGCAAATGTCACTGCCGCCAAGATTGCCTCATGAGTCAGGCGAGGATGGGCGGCGACGATTTGCTCTGGCGTTTCGCCCGCCCCGATGCGTTCCAGGATGGACTCCACCGTGATGCGCGTGCCAGCGATGACTGGTTTGCCCAACATAATTTTGGGATGCGACTGGATTAACTGAACTGGCATTGGTGTGGTCTCCAGAGTTGAACCAATGGGGCAAATTATATCATGCCGTCTGCGTTACCCTTCTTTACGCTGCGTTTTCTTCTCTTGCTGCGCAAAAGATTTCGATTCGCGGAGCGAATCGCCACAATATTCTACTGCTCGAACTGGTCCACGCGCCAGCGGCCGAATTCTACTTCGGTTTCGAATTCTTCTCCGCCGCGGCGGACGGTGAGCTTGGCTTTTTCGCTTGGCTTGAAACGCGAGATGTGGTCGGTCAGGCCGTTGAAGTCGGCGATCGGATTGCCGTTGAACTTGATGATCAGGTCGCCGTTCTGCAGGCCGGCCCGCTGGGCGGCCGTGTTGGGTTGCACCTCGTCGACTAAGGCGCCGCCATGGATGCCGCCGGCGATCGAACCGCGGACGCCCAGCAGGGCGCCCTTGCGAAGCTGAATGTCGGTCTGCGGCAACTTCGCCCGCAGCTTGGCCACGCCCTCGAGCGTGGCGTCGGTGCCGTAAAGCTGAACTTGTTGCAGGCGGGGCAACTCGGCCAGCGTGGCGATTGCCTCGTCGCTGATGTCGGCATAGTAAACAGTGAGAAACTCTAGCGATTTCAGCCGGCCGATCTGCTTGAAGCCCTCGTTGCCTCCCTGCCAATCCTCGCCGATGTGGAGCCGCGCGATCACCGAATCGCCATGAACGTTCTTCCGCAGTTCGCGAGCCAGCCCGCCCAGTCGCTGCACTTCTGCCACGGCAATCTGCTCGGCCATCGAATCCATCCGCTGCTCGGCCGCGCGGCGATGCGCCGGCCAGTTCTGCAACTCGGCCACTCGTTGCAGGGCCGCGACCGCTTCCGCGTGATTCTCCGACCGGCTCTTGGCCAGCAACACCTGCAACGCCCGGGAGGCGGCTTCCGGTTTGACGTCGTCGGCCGTGGCGGCCAGCAGGTCGAACACCTCCGGGCCGGCCAGCAACAGCTTGCGCGACGCGTTTTCGCGGATCACAAATTGGTCGTGGTCCAAGTCTTGCAGGAAGTTCTCGACCTCTTGCTTCGAAAGCGGCCCCTCCGCGACGGCCGCCGGCAAGATTTTGTCTTCGGCCACGGCGATCACCATCGGCAAACAGCCGAGGGCAGCCGCGACGGCCAGCAACGGCAGGCGCCCTTTAATCGCTACGGTCGTAGGGGATTGAGAATCAAACCAGGACATGGCGGGCCGTAAATCGAGAGGAACTCCAAGGACGGAGGCGTCTTCAATCATGAATTATTGAACTTAAGCGGCGCATTCGCAAGGACAAACCGCGCGGGTTGACGTGGTAATATCGCTCAACAAAGCGATTTTTCGCTTGCCGTAGGGCGAATCGGGGCTGCTTTGCCGGTTGGAACGCAACGGCTATGCTATATTTGACACGTCAGGCCACGGGGTGGTCCGTGCCGCGATTGAAACCAGGACTCGAGTTGAACCGATGCAAGAATGGCTGCCCGAAGACGCCGATCCGGACCTCGCCAAGCAGATCTACCGCAGTGACGACACTGCGAAGCAGATGGCGTGGGGATTTGGGATATTCCTACTGGCCGCCGTGTTGACGGTGGCCGCCGTGCCGTCGCTCCGCGAAGCGGTCATGACCTGGTCGCCGCAGTTCGAACAACGCCGCGGCTGACAGCCAAGGACCATGTCCCCGTGCGGGAATTGATAATCTCACTCGAACAGTTCGTCATAGGCGCGATTGATGCCGCGGCGCAGCACCCAGGCGCGTCCGGTGGAGGTCTCCTGGCGGTCGGAGGCGGTTAGCGCCTCGAGCAAGGCGGCTCTGGCGCGCGGCAAGTCGGACTCATTGGTGGTTTGCAGTAGCTGGCGGATCGTCTGTTCGTAGCGATCCGCGCAGGCGGCATGCGCGCCGTCTTGGTAAAGCTGCTTGCCGTCGGCGACCGCGGTTTCCAAGGCGGCTTGCCAACGCGCCCGCGGCGAAGCGTCGGGCGATTGGGCCGTGCGTTCGACCGGCTTGAGCAAGGTGGTTTCGATCCGCGGCGGCAAGATCACTCGGTTGACTTTGTGGACCACGCCGTTGGTCCCTTCCAAATCGGCGGCGGCGATCAACGGTTGTCCCTGGCCGCTTGGGGCGGCAATGGCCGCCGTATCGAGCCGCGACCCCTCCAGCGACCGCGGCGCTTCGCCGGTGAGCAACGTTTGCGAATACAATCGCCCTTCCACGATGTGATGCATCAGCACCGACTTCAGCAGTTGTTCGTTCTCCGGCTGGACGAGCCGCGCCAGCAGGTCGGTCGGCACCCGCTCGAATGCTTCGTCGGTGGGCGCGAACAACGTCAGCACGTCGTCGCCGTCGGCCAAGGCGTCGTGCAGGCCGGTTTGCTTGAGCAGTTGGATCAGCGTCGAAAACTGGCCTTCCACTTCCAGCACGCCGGCCAGGTTGTCCGCCACGGGCAACAACACTTCATCTACGCCGTGCAGCATGCCGTTGCGACAGGCGATGCTCGGCATCGCCAGCGGCGCGCCGGCGACCTTCAGGGTCAGCCCGTCGACGT
>JBGTJT010000427.1:0-3535 GCA_041744995.1 Pirellulales bacterium
AGGATGGGACCATTGTCCCGTCCGGACAATCCACATCGAACTTCACGGACGGGACAATGGTTCCATCCTACGATCCATTAAGCATTGTCAAAGCACTCGTTAGAACGAGCAAGTGCTGGGACTAGCGGCGTCGCCCACTGATAGAGAATAGGCAGAGGTTATGATTAAGGCACTTACCGCTTTGCCGGTGTTCAACGAGCAGCGGCATGTCGATGGCGTGTTGGATCAGGTGGTCCGCTACAGCCAGGACGTGCTGGTGGTGGACGATGGCTCGACCGATCGTACTCCCGAGTTACTGGCGGCCCGTGATGATGTGGCGACCATTCGTCACCAGCGGAATCGCGGCTACGGCGCAGCCTTGGCCACGGCGTTCGACTACGCCCGGCGGCACGAGTACGACGTGATCGTTACGATCGATTGCGATGGCCAGCACGAGCCGCAGCGAATCCCCGCCTTGATCGAAGCGGCCGCCCGTGCCGACATTGTCTCCGGCAGCCGCTACTTGAAGCAATTCACCGGCGACAGCACGCCGCCCGCCGAGCGACGGCGGATCAACATGCAAGTCACCGCCGAATTGAACCGCCGGCTGGGGTATCACTTGACCGACGCCTTTTGCGGATTCAAGGCCTACCGCGTCGACAAACTGAAGCACCTCAACACGACCGAGGCGGGCTACGCCATGCCGTTGGAACTGTGGGTGCAAGCGGCCCGCGCCGGGCTGACGGTGGTGGAAGTGCCCGTGCCGTTGATCTACCTGGAAGAGAAACGGAGCTTTGGCGGTGCGCTCGACGATGGCGCCACTCGGCTGGAGTATTACCATCTGGTGCTCGACCGTAGCGTGGCCAAGGCGGAGTGCGAGACCGGCACCAATGGGGCCGGCGCGCTGCTCACCGGGGCGCAAGCTTGGGCCGAGTCGACGCGAGACTCGTACTGCGGAGACTGTTCGAGGTGACGCCGCTCGAACGGACCGCCGTGATGACGCCCTCCCTCCGTTTCGAACGCGTCAAGACACCGCCGGGCGATGGCGAGCTGCTCATCGAGCCGCCGGCCGCTGCCGTCGGTGATCTATTGCGGGACAACGCATCGCGGCAGGCGGCGGCGGCCGATTGCGAACTAGGCGGGATGACGCTCGGTCAACTGCGCCGCGAAGCCCGAGGGGAATTGGTCTCGGCCGCCGCGGCCTACACGCGCAGCTATCGCGATGTGACGCCGCCGCCGGGCGACCAGCCGCCGGAATCGCGCCCCTTGCTGCTTGCGGGGCATCAGCCCGAGTTGTTCCATCCCGGCGTGTGGGTCAAGAACTTCGTACTTTCCCAGTTGGCCCGCGACCAGGCGGCGATACCGATCAATCTAGTGATCGACGGCGATTTGGCGCGGCACACCTCGATCCGATCGCCCAGTGGGACGCCTGCGGCGCCTCGATTGGAAGCGATCGAGTTTGCGCCGCGCCGACCGGAGATCGCACTGGGGGAGTATCGAATCGAAGACTGGCCCATGCTCGCCACCTTCGCCGACCGAGTCCAAACCGCCGTTGCCCCGCTCATTGAGCAGCCACTGGTGCAGCCGTTTTGGCGCCAGGTTCTCGCCCGAACGAGGGCTACGGACAATCTGGCGGCTGCTTTGTCGCAAGGCCGGCACGCTTGGGAAGCCAACTGGGGCGGCCAAACCTGGGAATTGCCGCAAAGCAAGCTCTCGCGAACGCGGGCCTTTGCCTGGTTCGCCGTTCATCTGCTGTCGCGCGCCGAGTATCTGCATGCCTGCTACAACGACGCCATCGATCAATATCGTCTTGTCCACAAGGTCCGCAGCGCGGCACATCCGGCGCCGCTTCTCGCCCGTCAGGACGCATGGTACGAAATGCCGTTGTGGATGTGGACGGCGGCCGACCCGCGCCGTCGCCCGCTGTACGCGCGGGTTGCACCCGGATGGATCGAGTTGACCGATCGCGGCGATTTTTATCGCCTGCTCACCTGCCGGTCGCTGTCTGAATTGGCGGACGCCGTCGATCAGTTCCAACGCATGATCGACGAGGGCGTGGTTGTGCAGACGAGGGCGTTGACCACGACCCTATTCGCGCGCGTGGTGCTGGGCGACTTATTCTTGCACGGTATCGGCGGGGCGAAGTACGATCGCGCCACCGATTTGCTGATCGAGCAAATCTTTCAGCTCGAACCGCCGCACTACGTCGTCGCTTCGGCGACGAAGCGGTTGCCCATTCCCCTCGATCGTCCGCCGGCCAAGGCCGCCGGCGCGATCAAGCACCGGCTGCGGTCGCTGAAGTATCATCCGGAATGGTTTCTCGACGACGTTGCGGCGGCGGACCGATCAGCGGCATCCGATTTGATCGCACGAAAGCAACAATGGATCGACGAAATCCCCACGCCCGACCTGGCGAAGCGGCGCTATCACGAGATCCGGGCAGCGAACGAAGCGCTCGCGTCCCATCTTCAGTCACAGCGCGAGGAACTCGCCGGCGAGTTGGCTGCGCTGCGCCGCGCGAACCGCCGCGCTGAATTGCTCGCCGCCCGCGACTTCTCGTTTGTGCTCTATCCGGAAAAAACATTGGCGGAATTCTTTCGCGATGCGTGCTAGCTACGCTATAATCTGAGTTAGCACTGGGCGAGAATGGAGTAGTCGTCTGAAGGCAATTCGACTTGCCGGCATCGCACGCCGTGAGGCTGCATACGCATCAAGTCCGAAAGCCTGGCCACCGCGCGCAATGACGCCCGCGGGCTGCTCCGGAAACCGGCCGAAGGGATTCAGAACATGGCATCGAGCAGTCTTCAGCAAACGGGCGTCGAGTCGACGCCGTTCACGGCGGCAACCGCCGACAAACCGCCGCAAGCCAATTCAACCCGGGCCGTCTCCCTGCGCCGTGCGTTGTCCGGCGGAGAAGCGCTCAAGCTGGCCAACGCCGCGCCTTGCGATCACCAGGCGATCGGCCGGTTGTTGATCTCGGTGCATCAACGGCCGACGAGCGAGGATTTCGCCCTGCAACTGGAGCATCCGCACGACGAGCCGTGCGATCGTCTGTTGGTCAAACGGGGCAGCCAGATCGTGGGCCATGTGCAGATGCAATGGCGCTCGCTCATGTATCTGGGGGCGGCTGTTCCCGTCTGTCGGCTGGCCTGGTTGGCGGTGTTGCCCGAGTACCGCCGCCATGGGGTGGACGAATGGTTGATTGACACGGCGGTCGATCTGGCCCGCGTGGATCGCGCGCTGCTGGTCGAGTTCGATTCCACGATTCCGCCGTCCGCCACGCGGCCCTGGATGGCCGAGGGGGCGCTGGCGGCGCGCTGGCAGGACAGTCCCCGCGACGTCCTCTCGCGACTTTCGGTTCAACAATCCAAGTGCGCCGACGTTACTGTCCGCAATTGGCGGCAGATGGAACTCGACGAGTTGTGCGAGATCTACCATCTGGCAACGAGCGGCACGGCCGGTCCGCTGATTCGCACCGAGGCGCACTGGCGGTGGCTAATCGAGCGGAGTGGCTACGATCATATCTTCGTCGCCCTGCGCAGCTCGCCGGCGGACG
>JBGTJT010000428.1:0-4798 GCA_041744995.1 Pirellulales bacterium
GGGACAACGGCGTGGCCGAGCGCCTGGCCGCGCTGGAGCAGTGCCTGGGCCGGCTCGACGAAGCCGACCGCAGCCTGATTTTGGCCCGCTACGAAGGCGCCGATTTGGAGCAACTCGCCGCCGCTCGCGGGCGCACCGCCAACGCGCTCTATCAATCGCTTTTTCGGATCCGCCGTCTGCTGCGCGATTGCGTCCAACGGCAGATCGCCGATGGAGGCGAATCATGACGTTTTCACCTGCCCAACTGGAGCGCTTTGACTCCTTGGCGATTGCCTTAATCGAAGGCCGACTGGAGCGGCGTCAACTTGCCGAGTTGGAGCAGTCGCTGGCGACCGAACCTGAATTGGCCGACCGCTACCTGGAGCATCTGCTGTTGCACGGCCAACTTGCCTGGCAAAGCGGGGCAGGGCACGTTGCCGAAACTGCCAGCTTCGCCGGGCAAGCTGGCAGCTTGCACAACGTTGGCGAACCTGCCAGCTTCGGCGGAAGCGCCGGGGCTGGAAGCCCCGGCCACGTGGAACCGGCCGGACGCGGTTGGCTGGGCCATGCGTGGCTGGCGACGCGAGAATTCGTCATCCAGCCGATGTTCCTGGCGATGCTTGTCTCCAGTCTGTTCATAACGAGCTTTCTGTTGACCCTGGCCTTGATAACGCTGCCGCAGACGCAACGCGAATTGTCCCGTGAAAACTTCACCTCGGCCGACTTCGTGGCCCGCATTACCGCGACGCACGACGCCCGCTTCCGCGGCGTCGACTATCAACTCCGCGACGATCTGGCCGCCGGCGAATCATTGGTGCTGGAGTCGGGCTTTGCCGAGTTGCGGTTCGATTCCGGTGCGGTTTTGCTGCTGAACGGCCCCGCCGAGGTCGTGCCGCTGGCCGACGGCCGCTGCCGATTGATCGCCGGCGAGGTGACCGCCCGTGTGCCGAAACAGGCGGTCGGCTTCACTGTCGATACGCCCCGTTTGAGCATCGTCGATCTGGGAACCGAGTTCGGCGCCCGCGTCGAGACCGACGGCGAGACGCAGGTGGAAGTGTTCGACGGCGCCGTGGCGGTCGAGCAAATCGCGGTCGAGCAACTCGACGGCGCGTCCACCGAGCCGATTCGGCTGCAAGCGGGCCAGGCGGTCCGTCTACCGGCGGCGGGCGGTACGGGCGCGAGATTGCAACGCGTCGAAGTCGGCAGCAAAAAATTTGCCCGCTGGCTGCCCGGCCGTGAACCGGTCGAGTTGCGTCCACACGCCGACGATGCAGCGCCACAGGTCGCCGTGCTGTACCATCTCGACGGCAACGGCCGCGACAGTTCCGGCAACGGGCTGCATACCGAACCTCACGGCGAAGTGTTCCAGGGAGATGCCGGACCGCCGGGCCTGGACCAGGCTGCGGGGCCGTTCTTGTTATCACAGCGTCTGCGGCGGACGCTTAGTGAAGCCGAGGTCGCACGGTTCAACGTCGAGACCTTTACCATCGAGGCGTGGGTCCGCGATCCCGACTTCAGCCGCGAGTCGCCCGGCGTGTTTCAGGTTCGCGACGAATTGAACAGCCGTGTTTCGCTCCGTCTCGACCAGGGTTGCGTTAGCCTGGCGCTGCAGCGGGCTGATAACGGCGAGTTCGCGGTGCTCCGTAGCGAACCGCTCACTTGGAGGCCCGGGGTGTGGTACCACGTGGCAGTCACTTACGACGGCGATGGCCAAGGCAACGACAGCCGGGTGCGGTTCTACCGCACACCCTGGGGCAGCCGCGCCCCGATTCAGGTCGGCGAGTTGAAGGATGGCCTCGACCTCGCACCCCTGACCGCCGGCGCACTGCTCCGCATCGGCGGCCTCGACGACATGGAGCAACGCAGCTTCGGCGGCTATATCGACGAAATCCGCTATACGAATCGGGCACTGACAATCGACGAAATATCGCCCAAACAACATCAACCCTCACAGTAATTTACTTTTCCAGGAGACCAACCATGATGATGAAACCATTGGCCGCCGCCGTGGCAGCTTGCTTGATTCTTGCCTCCACAGCGAATGTGTCTGCCGCCACCTTCAATCCCTCCAGCATCAGCGATCTCTCGCTGTGGCTGGACGCCAACCAGGGTGTGGCCACTAGCGGATCGGCGGTCACCCAATGGGACGACCAGTCCGGACTGGGCCACCACGTCACGCCCAACGACGGCAATCCCACACTCGTTGCCGGGGCGATCAACGGCCTCAATGCCGTTTCTTTTGCGAACAATCAGCAGCTCAACACCAATTCGCTGCAACTGAACGATACCACAACGCTGTTTGTGGTGCTGTCGCCCGACAGTCTGCCCGCCAATCAAAGCCAGAGGTTCTTCGGACACTACGGCAACGGACAATATCGCTTCAACTCGACGATGGCGTCGATGTATGCTGGGCCTTCCGGCGGCAACACCGACCTGGAGACGACGCACGCCGCTGCTGAACAGTTTCAACTGTTAACCTACCGCAACAACGACAATGTCGAGATCGCACATAACAACGCCAATATCGGATTCGCAGGCAGCCCTTTGGCGCATTCGGCGAGTCTGCTGAGCGTGGGGGGCGTAGGGGGCGGAGGCTTGAATGGCAGCTTTCAAGGCGACATCGCCGAAGTGATTGCCTATAACCGCAACTTGACGAATACCGAGATTCAGCAGGTTGGCGCCTATCTGGCAGGCAAGTACGCGATTGCCGGCGCCCAGTTCAACGCCGCCCGAGACGGGTTGGTGGTGGCCGAAAACTTCGACTACAACCGGCCCACCTCCGACGTCGGCAGCGCCGTGGCGACCGGTAACTACACCGCCGGCGCGAATGGTTCCAACGGCCAATGGACCAGCGGCTGGTCGAGCAGTTCCACCACGCAGGGGCGGATCAACGGCGCCGACCGCGCCTTCCACCTCAGCGGCACCACGGTGAACGCTGCTGATGTTTGGGGAACGACGTACCTCGAGCGCGATTTTCTATCGACCGGCGTTGGTTCCGAGCAAACGATGTGGGTCCGCGTCAACATGCTCGACCAGCAGAACGCCGCCGGACAGACACAAGCCCGGCTCCACTTTCACGACGACACCAACACGTTGGGATTTGGCTTCCATGACGGTCAGGTTCAACTGCAGCTTGGCGGCGCAAGCAAGCTTTTTGGCAGCGGCATCGACGATGTGCAATGGCATACGCTGGTGGCCCGCATCGACTTCGACGCAGCAGGCAGTGAAGCGATCACCTTGTGGCTCGATCCCACAAACCTGTCGCAGGACGCCTCAACACCGGTGGGGGCGACATTCATGGACTTTCTTAGCCAAGAAGCGGGCGTCGTCGATTTGGGGAACTCGCTGCGATTGTATCACTTTGGATCAACGCCAACCGTCTCCTACGACAACCTGCGGATCGGCACGACGGCTGCTTCCGTGATGAGCGAGTTTACCGCAGTGCCCGAACCAAAAGCAATCGTGATGGGGCTGTTGGCGTTCGCCTTAGTCACCGCATGGCGATGGCGGGTACGAACGGCTCCCGGGAAAGAGTGAAAGGGTACCATCATGCCAGAACAGGACATGCCCTTGCGTCGAGCAGGACGAACTGCCTTTACCTTGGTGGAACTGCTGGTGGTGATCGCCATCATCGGCATCTTGATTGCGCTGTTGTTGCCGGCGGTGCAGTCGGCCCGCGAGGCCGCCCGCCGGATGCAATGTTCCAATAACCTCCGCCAGCTTGCCTTGGCGCTGCACAATTATCACAGTACGCATCGCAGCTTCCCTGCGGGTACGTCGACACGCATTCCCGAGCACTGCAATAACGGTTCGGATTGCCGCGGCAACTCCGTTTACGTGGCGCTGCTGCCTTACCTCGAATTGACCGGCGTGGCAAACCTGTACGATCCCGACGCCGACTGGGGCTACTTGTCTGCGGTGAATCAGCAGGCGCTGAATACCAGCATCGGCATTTATCATTGTCCCAGCACGGCTCGCTGGTCGGAGTTCGCCAACCGCCGCGACTATTTCGGCGTCACCGGCGGTAAGGCGTCGGTCTCGTCCAGCCAGTTCGGCGAGAATTTTCGCGACGGCCTGTTCAGCATCAACCTGTGGGTGCGAATCGCCGACATCCACGACGGCACCTCCAGCACGCTAGCCATCGGAGAGAGCATCCATCCGGCCCTGTACGGTATGGGCGCCGGCTACGGCCTCGCCGAAGAGGGCGGTCCCAGTCCCTGGAGCAACGGCGCCGATTGCGTCTATCCCTGCACGCCCGACAAACAGCACTCCGTGGGCCGCGGCTTGCGGCCGACCAAGTACCCGATCAACGCCGACTTGCGGCCGATGGCCAACACTGACAACAACGAATATCCCTTTGGCAGCCAGCATCCCGGCGGCGCCCAGTTCGCCTTCGCCGACGGGCACGTGCAGTTTGTATCCGACTCGATCGACCTGGATGCCTATCAGGCGCTCTCCACCCGCAACGGCGGCGAGGTGGTTGCGATGCCCCAGTAGCGGAATTCACCAAAGTTCCGAGGCGTCACGGCCAACGTCGGCGCCGCGGAACTCTCCGCGAGTTCCGCTACAACATCAGCCGGAAGGCGCTAGCCTCCGGTTAGCGCCAAAACCGGCCGCTACGCGGTGCGCGACGGGCAACGACTTCCGGGTCGTAGCGCCGTCCGTAGCGCCAACCGGACGCTAGTGCCACAAACTGGAATTCCTATGCCACTAGAGCGAGGATTTGCTGAGTCTTTGTAATCTTCCCAGTTTCACGCCAAGTTCTGGGGCGTTGGGTGGTTGTTGTTTCGATGGGTCGTCCTGTGTAGGTCCAGTTCAA